>NZ_CAXQBR010000021.1 GCF_964222135.1 Euzebya sp. | reverse complement strand
CGACCTCGGCGCCGAGGACGTCATCGAGTCGCCGGGCCTGTTCACCGCCCGCGACAAGGCGGCCGCCCACCTGGAGGGCGGCGCGAAGAAGGTCATCATCTCCGCGCCCGCGAAGGGGCCGGACGCCACCCTCGTCCCGGGCATCAACCTGGACACATACGACCCGGGCTCCCACGACGTCGTGTCGATGGCGTCCTGCACCACCGGGTCGGTCGTGCCGCTCGCGAAGGTCCTCGAGGAGGCCTTCGGCATCGAGAACGGCTTCATGACGACGATCCACGCCTACACCAACGACCAGGGCACCCAGGACGCGCCGCACAAGGACCTGCGCCGCGCCCGCGCCGCCGCGGTCAACATCGTGCCGACCACCACCGGTGCGGCGAAGGCCGCCTCGGAGGTCCTGCCGTCGCTGAAGGGCAAGCTCGACGGCATGGCGGTCCGCGTGCCCGTGCCGGACGGCTCGGTGACCGACCTGGTCTGCAACCTCAGCCAGGAGGTCACCGTCGACCAGGTCAACGAGGCGTTCACGGCCGCAGCTGACGGCGACCTGAAGGGCGTCCTCGAGGTGGCGACCGACCCGATCGTGTCGTCCGACATCGTCGGCAACCCGCACTCCTGCATCATGGACAGCATCGCCACGATGGCGAGCGGCCGGATGGTGAAGGTGCTCGGCTGGTACGACAACGAGTGGGGCTACTCGAGCCGCCTCGTCGACCTGTCGGTCTTCATCGGCTCGAGCCTGTAGCCACGCCGCACCCCGAGGAGCAGCCATGACCGGCCGTGTCCCCGGCCTGGACCAGCTCGACGCCGCCGGTCGGGTCGTCCTGGTCCGCGCCGACCTCAACGTCCCCCTGGCGGGCGATCCGCCGGAGATCACCGACGAGCTGCGCATCGTCGCCTCGCTGCCGACGGTCCAGCGGCTCCGCGAGGTCGGGGCTCGGGTGGTCCTGATGAGCCACCTCGGCCGCCCGAAGGGGCCCGACGACGACGCGCTCCGCCTCGGACCCGTCGCCGCCCGCCTGTCGACGCTCCTCGAGACCGACGTCCGCTACGCCCGCGACATCGTGGGGGAGGAGGCGCGGGCGACCGTGGCCGACCTCGCCGACGGCGACGTGGCCCTGTTGGAGAACCTGCGCTTCGACCCCGGCGAGACCGCCAACGACCCCGACTTCGCCGACGCCCTGGCCGGGCTCGGGGAGATGTACGTCAACGACGCGTTCGGGGCCGCCCACCGCGCCCACGCGTCGGTGGTCGGGATCCCCGAGCGGCTCGACCAGCACGTCGCCGGGCACCTGCTGACGAGCGAGCTGGACGCGCTGTCCCGCCTGCTCGACGCCCCGGAGAGCCCCTTCGTCGCCATCCTCGGCGGCGCCAAGGTCAGCGACAAGATCGCCGTCATCGAGAGCCTCCTGCCTCGCGTCGACCACCTCGTGATCGGCGGGGCGATGTGCTTCACCTTCCTCAAGGCGATGGGTGCCGACGTCGGCGCCTCGCGCGTCGAGGAGGACCACCTGTCCACCGCCGAGGACCTCGTCCGCAAGGCGGAGGCCGCCGACGTCCGGCTGCACCTCCCCGTCGACGTGGTCGCCGCCGACGGCTTCGCCGAGGACGCCGACCACGAGGTCGTGGGCGCCCAGGTCGTGCCCGACGGCCGCATGGGCCTCGACATCGGCCCGGAGACCACCGCCGCGTACGCCGACGTCGTGGCCGGCGCCAAGATGGTCTTGTGGAACGGCCCGATGGGCGTGTTCGAGTGGGACGCGTTCGCCGCCGGCACCCGCGGGGTCGCCCGAGCCCTCGCAGACCTGGCCCTCGCCGACGCGGATGCGTTCACCGTCATCGGCGGCGGCGACAGCGCGGCCGCGGTGCGCCAGATGGGCCTGTCCGACCGGATGAGCCACGTCTCCACCGGCGGCGGGGCCTCCCTCGAGTTCCTCGAGGGCAAGGACCTCCCCGGCGTCGCCGCGCTCCGCGCCTGACCGACAACCCCGCCACCGAGAGGACACCCGTGCCCCGCAAGCCGCTGATGGCCGGCAACTGGAAGATGAACCTGACCCACCTCGAGGGCATCCAGCTGGTCCAGAACCTCGTGTACCACCTCACGCCGGAGGACTACGAGTCGACCGACGTGGCCGTGATCCCGCCGTTCACTGCCCTCCGCTCGATCCAGACGCTGATCGACGGCGACGGCCTGTCCCTCCAGCTCGGTGCGCAGAGCTGCCACTGGGAGGACTCCGGCGCCTACACCGGCGAGATCGCCCCGTCGATGCTGGCCGCGCTCGCGTGCGACTACGTCCTGGCGGGCCACTCCGAGCGCCGCACCCTGTTCGGGGAGACCGACGAGGTCGTCAACAAGAAGGTCAAGGCGATCCTGGCCGCCGGGATGACCCCGATCCTCTGCGTCGGCGAGACCGAGGCGCAGCGGGACGCCGAGGAGACCGAGGAGGTGCTGACCCGGCAGGTCACCGACAGCCTGGCCGGCATCGGCGCCGACGCGGTCGCGGGCATGGTGATCGCGTACGAGCCGATCTGGGCGATCGGCACCGGCCGGACGGCGCTCCCATCCGACGCCGACGCCGGCTGCGGCACGGTCCGCGCGACCGTCCGGTCCCTCCACGGCGACGCCACGGCGGACGCGGTCCGGATCCAGTACGGCGGCAGCGTGAAGCCCGGCAACGTGCGCGAGCTGATGGACCAGCCCGAGATCGACGGCGCGCTCGTCGGCGGGGCGAGCCTCACCGCCGACGACTTCGCGGTGATCGCCCGCTTCGCCCGGCTCTGACGCCTGCCCCGGGCCGCCGGTCGGTAGTAGGCTGTGGTTCGCGCGCGCGCGCCACCACCGCACGACGACCGGGGTCATGACCATGGCGAAGCGAAACAAGCCCCTCCAGGGGCTGCTGGGTCCGCTCGAGACCGACGTGATGGAGACCGTCTGGCGCCTCGGGGACGCCACCGTCCGCGATGTGCACGCCGAGCTCGTCGACCGGCGCGACCTGGCCTACACGACCATCATGACGACGATGGCCCGCCTGGCCGCCAAGGGCCTGCTCGAGCGCGACACCTCGGGGCTGGCGCACCGCTACCGCCCGACCGTGAGCCGCGAGGACTACGCGCGGTCCACGGTCACCTCGGTCGTGGACTGGCTGGTCCAGTCCTTCCCCGAGCCGGCGATGAGCTACTTCGTCGAGAAGATCGACGACACGGGGGACGCGACCACGCTGGCGACGCTGCGGGCCAGCATCGACGCCAAGCGGGCCGAAGAGGGGGAGTAGGCCCGATGTCCGCGCCCTCGACGTCGAGCTGCGGAGACCGCTGACCGGATGGAGAGCTCCCCGGCCGGGATCGCCGACATCGCCGAAGGCCTCGGCGTGGCCATAAGCATGCAGTCCTTCGCTGCGCGCGCCCTCCTCGGGTCCGTCGTCGCCGCGGTGTTGGCGGCGGTGGCGGCCAAGCTCGGGGTGATCAAGAGCGGGCGTGCGCGCCGGACGCTGGTGCTGGCGCCGGTGATCGCCGCCGCCGCGGCCGCGCTGGCCTGCACGGCCCCCGGATCGAGCTTCCTGCCGGCGCTGCTCGTCAGCTCGGCCGAGGGCCAGCCGATCGAGGTGTTCGGCGCCGAGGTGACCGTGCGCCGCCTCGAGTGGCTGCTCGTCGCCTACGTCGGGATCGCGTCGTATCTCGTGATCCGCCGACTGCTCGGCCACTGGGTGATCGCCCGGTACGTCGCGCTCGCCCAGCGCTGCGACGACCCGCAGATGACCGCGCTGGTCCGGCGGATCTCCTCGAAGCTCGGGATCGAGGCACCGCCGCTGCTGCTGGTCCGGCGCTGCCCCGGCGGCGCGTTCACCGCCCGGCTCCGCCGTCCCGTCGTCGCGGTCGACCCCGACCTGCTCGACGAGCTCGACGCCCGCGAGCTCGAAGGCCTGCTCGCCCACGAGCTCGCCCACCTCGCCCGCCGCGACGTGCTGGTCAACACCGTCGTCGGCGTCATCCGCGACCTCACCTTCTTCATCCCCCCGATGAACCTGGCGGCCCGCTGGCTGCGCCACGAGCAGGAGCACTCCGCCGACGACCTGGCGTCGGATGCCACCGGCCGACCGGCCGCGCTGGCGTCGTCGATCCTCAAGGTGTGGCAGGGCTCCAAGGACCACGCCAGACCCCAGGTCGCGGCGATGGCCTGCGCGACGATGGTCCCCTCACCGGCGTTGCCGGTGCCCGCGGGTCTGCCCACGCGCCTCCTCCGGCAGGGATCGCTGTCGCGCGGCGCGAAGCAGATCGCCGAGCGCGTCGTGCGCCTGATCGAGCGCGGGGCACCGCTGACCCTCCGGCGCCAGCGCATCGAGTTGACCGCCGCCATGGCCGCCGTCGTGGTCGCGACCGGGATGACGGTCCTGCTGCCCGCGCAGGTGAACGGCGAGCTGCTGCTGGCCCAGTGGACCCGCCCGCCCGCCCAGCCGGTCGTCTCACCCGCCATGGCCACGTTCGGGGCGCTGGCCGCCAACCCCTCGCCGCTGGCCGAGGCGTCCGAGGCGGTCGCCGGCTACACGGCCTCGACGGCCGAGACCTGCACCGACTGCGTGCTGCTCGAGTCCGGGGCCGAGTGGCGTAGCCAGACCGCCCCGACCCTGCCGCCGCGCGCCCCGGGCTGGCAGGCCGGCGGGCGGGTGTGGCAGCCGTCGGTGGGCGGTGCGCCGACGCCGCCGAGCGCCCAGCCGCTGTGGGGGGTCGAGGCATCCGGCAGCCGCGTCGGCTTCTTCCTGGTGCACCCCCAGGGATGACCGGCAGGGGGTGACCGGCAGGGGGTGACCGACGGCGCGTGCTCGGGCTAGGATCGACGGTCGCCCGTCGACCCGCCATCCCGCCGAAGGCCGTCCCAAGTGCTCACCATCGCCCTCGTCGTCCTGCACGTCATCGTGTCCCTGCTGCTGATCCTCTTCATCCTGCTCAAGTCGGGGAGGGGCGGCGGGCTGTCGGACATGTTCGGCGGCGGCGCGGTGGGCAGCGCTGGCGGGTCCACCATGGCGGAGAAGAACCTCGACCGCCTGACCGTCATCACCGCGGTCGTCTTCGCGATGACGACGATGGTGCTGGCGCTGCGGCTGGTGTAGGGACCAGGTCCGCGGGTGGGCCGCCCCCCGGCGTGATCCCTCCGCGGGGTCGCGGGTGCAGGGGCTGGCGCGCCGTCGCCGTGCTGGTCGCGCTGGTCGCCACGACCGCAGCCTCGTGCACCGCGGCGCCTGACGGCCCGGCCGTCCCGACGGGGCGCGACGAGCCGATCGCGACCCCGACCGGACCCGGCGGCGGGACGTTCCGCTACGGCATCGGGTCGCCGACGGCCATCGTCCCCCCGCTCGCGGCGACCCCGGACGACCAGGCGGTCGTGGACGCGGCCTTCGACTCCCTGACCGCCTGGGACGACGCCGGCAGCCCGCAGCCGTCCGCGGCGACCACGTGGTCGGCTGACGACGCGTTGGTGGAGTGGCGCTTCACCCTCCGGCCGGGCGCGTCGTTCCACGACGGGACATCGGTCACGGCGGCCGACTTCGCCGCGGCTTGGGCGACGCTGGTGGCCGAGGGCGGCTACGGCTACCTGCTCGCCGACGTCGTCGGCTACGAGGCCGCGCGCGACGGGGACGGCGTCGACCTGGCCGGCGTCCGCGTCGTGGACGACCTGACGCTCGAGGTGTCCCTCACCCGGCCGCGCGCGGACTTCGCCACCGTGGTCGGGCACCCGGCGCTGGGTCCGGTGCACCGCGGCCAACGCGAGCGGGACGAGGAGGGGTGGCGCAGCCAGCCGCTCGGCAACGGCCCCTTCGCGCTGACCGAGCCCTGGGCGAGGGGTGACTTCATCCGCGCCGCCGCGTGGGAGGGGTGGCGCAACGGCGATCGGGCCGAGGGCGGCATCGCGGAGGTGCTGTTCCGCATCGGCGACCTCGACATCAACTACCTCGCGTTCACCCAGGGACGACGGGACCTCTCGCCGGTGCCGAGCGACGCGCTGGCGCTGGCCGCCGAGGAGTACCCGGCACGGGGAGGGGAGTGGGACGGTCCGGGTCTGATCACCGGGCGGCGGCCGGAGGTGTACCTCCTGGCGATGAACCCGGCGGTGCCGCCGTACGACGACGTGGCCGTCCGCGAGGCGGTCAGCCTGGTGGTGGACCGGGCGGGCCTGGCGGCGGCGAACGAGGGCGGCAACCTCGACCCCGCCACCGGTCTGCTGCCCCCGTCCCTCCCCGGCGCCCGTGCCGACACCTGCGAGCTGTGCACGTTCAACACGACGGGTGCGCAGCAGCGGCTGGAGGACGCCGACGTCGACGAGCTGGCGATCTGGTTCAACGCCGAGGGTGGCCACGAGCGCATCCGCAACGCGATCAGGGCGGCGCTGAGCGGCATCGGGGTCCGCCTCGTGTCGAACGGCCGACGGCCCCCGCCGGACCTCGCGGCGTACCAGGACCTGCTCGAGACCGGGGAGGCCGGTCTGTTCCGCCTGCCCCTCGTCGCCGACGTCCCGTCGGGGCTGTCGGTCCTGTACCCGCTGCTGCACGGCGACGAGGTGCCGGCTCGCGGCGGGATGAACTACATGCGCTACGACAACGCCCAGGTCAACAGCCTCCTGGACCAGGCCGCCGCGACCGGCGACGACCAGCAGCGCCAGGACCTCCTCCGCCGGGTCGAGTCGCTGGCCCTCAACCGCGACCACGTCGTGGTCCCGCTGTTCACCTACCGCCACGCGGTGGTGGTCGCCGAGCGTGTGCGGGATCTGCGCTACGGGCCGATGGGGCTGGTGGACCTGACCCGCGTCAGCCTGGTGGGCTGACGGGGTCCCGTCCGCCGCACGGTCATCCGCCGAGTGCGGTCCAGTCCAGCCGGCCGGCGCCGTCGAGACCGACCCCGGTGACGTCGGCCGAGGCGGCCAGCGGGATCGTCGAGAACCACAGGGGGATGACCGCCACCTCGTCGAGGACGGCCTGCTCGACGGCTGCGTAGCCCGCGAGGCTGTCGTCCAGGTCCCGCTCGCCGCCGGCCCGGGCCAGGAGGTCGTCGATCGCCTCGTCGCGGAGCCTGACGTCGTTGGCCGCTCCCTGGGAGGCGAACAGCGGCTCGAGGACCCGGACGGCGGCGGGCACGTCGGCCTGCCAGGTGAGCCGGAACGGACCGGTGACGTCGCCGTCGGCCAGCCGGCCGAGCAGGTCCGCGCCGGGTTCGCTGGCCAGCTGGATGTCCTCGACGCCGAGCACCTCCCGCCACGCCCCGGCGACGGCGTCGACCAGCTCGTCGTGCCCGCCGTCGCTGGCGAACCACAGGGTGAGGGGGCCGTCGATGCCGTCGCCCCACAGCTGCCTCGCCCGCTCGGGGTCGTGCCGGCAGGCCGCGCAGGTCACGTCGTCATCCCTGGGGAGGCCCGGGCCGATCAGGCGGTCGGCCGGGATGACCGCGTCGCCCGCCACGTCGGCAGCGATCGCCGGGACGTCGAGCGACAGCGACAGGGCCGTGCGCACGTCGACGTCGGCGAAGGCAGGTTCGTCGAGCGGGAGGCCGAGGTGGGCCAGCTGCCGTCCGGGTGCGCGGACCAGCGCAGGCCGGTTGGCGGCGCCGATGCCCGCCGGCGGGGTCGGCTGACCGTCGTCCCCGACGGCCACGTCGACGTCCGGGCCGGGCTCTCGTGTCGTGTCCACCAGGATGGGGGTGGCTGCACCGTCCGCGGCGAGCGGGTGGTCGGCCACGAGGGCCAGGACGAGCCGGTCGTCGGATGTCTCGACGACCGCGTAGGGCCCGTCGCCGATCGGCTGATCCTCCGCCGCCTCGGGGTGCACCGGCAGGAAGGCCTGGTCGCCGAGCAGCAGGGGGAGCTGACCGAACGGTGCGGTCAGGCGGACGGCGACCGTCCGGTCGTCGACGGCGCGCAGCCCCTCGACCGTCGACAGCAGGGGCACCCCGCGGTCGATGGACCGCTCCCACCCCCGGACCAGGTCGGCGGCGGTGATCGGGGTGCCGTCCGCCCACCGGCGCCCCTCGGTGATCGTCAGCTCCCAGCGCTGCAGATCGGGGCTCGAGATGGCGGAGAGCAGGGCTCCGGGCACGTCGGGGCCCCAGGTGGGCAGTCGGCTGGCCGGATCGGTGGCGACCAGCGGGGTGGCGATCGCCGCGGCGAGGTGCGGGGAGGTGTCCTGGGGGTGCAGGCTGTCCTGGGGACCCAGCCACACGGTCAGCTCGGCGGTGCGGTCACCGACGATCCCCGTGCGGAGCGACGTCCGGGGCGGCGGTTCGGAGCACGCCGCCGTGCCGAGCGCCAGGGCGGTGCCCACGACCAACCCGACCAGCGCACGTGGTGGCGGCACGGCGGTCCCTCATCCCTCGCCGTGGGCGGCCTGCGCGGCGGCCGTGGCCTCCGCCATGAACACCTCCTGGCTGGCGGGCCCGGCGCTGGCGTCCGGACGGGTCCAGGACCCGTCGGAGCGGAGGTGCCACGCCTGGCGGCCGTCCTCCCAGGTGCGGTCGAGGATCTCGCGCAGCTCGTCGCGGAGGTCCGGGTCGACGATCGGCACCATGGCCTCGACGCGGCGGTCGAGGTTGCGCGGGAGCCAGTCCGCCGAGCCGATCCAGATCCGATCGCCGAACTGGAGGATCCGCTCGTGCTCGAGGAGCCGCCCCACGACGGAGATGACCCGGATCGTGTCCGACACCCCGGGGATGCCGGGCCGCAGCCCGCAGATGCCGCGGATGATCAGGTCGATGCGGACCCCTGCGCGGCTGGCTCGGTACAGGTCGGTGATGAGCTGGCGGTCCGCCAGCGAGTTCAGCTTCAGCCGGATCAGGCCGTCGGATCCCTTGGCGGTCTCGGCGGCGATCAGGTCCCGCAGGCGATCCCGGAGGGCCACGGGGGCCACCAGCAGGGCCTGGTAGTCGTCGTGGCGGGCGTAGCCGGTCAGGTAGTTGAACAGCTGGGTGACGTCCTCGGCGATCGCCTCGTCGTCGGTGAGCAGGCCGAGATCGGTGTACAGCCGGGCCGTCTTCGGGTGGTAGTTGCCCGTGCCGAGGTGGACGTAGCGCCGGATGTGGTCGCCCTCGCGTCGGACGACGAGCGACGTCTTCGCGTGGGTCTTCAACCCGACCAGCCCGTAGACGACGTGGACGCCCGCGCGCTCGAGCACCCTGGCCCAGCCGATGTTGGCCTCCTCGTCGAAGCGGGCCTTCAGCTCCACCAGGGCGACGACCTGCTTGCCGGCCTCGGCGGCGTGGGTCAGGGCCGTCACGATCGGTGGGTCGCCCGAGGTGCGGTAGAGCGTCTGCTTGATCGCGAGGACGTCGGGGTCCTCCGCGGCGGCCGTGATGAACCGCTCGACGGAGCTCGCGAAGGACTGGTAGGGGTGGCGGAGCAGCAGGTCGCCCGCCGTGATCTCGGCGAACATCTTCGCCGGGCCCACCGGCGTCCCGTCGTCAGCCGGCAGCAGCCGCGGGTGCGGGACGGGGGACCAGGGCTCGTACCGCAGGGTCGGCTGGTCGAGGTCGGCCAGCTGGGTGAGGTCCGCGCGGCCCATCAGACCCCGGACCGCGTAGGTGTGGACCGGGGAGATCTCGAGCTCCTCCTGCAGCCGGGCGACGGTCTCCGCGGGCATGTCGTCGGCGACCTCGAGGCGCACGACCGCGCCGAAGCGGCGCCGTGACAGCTGCTCCTGGATGGCGAGGAGCAGGTCCTCGGCCTCGTCCTCGTCGACGGCGACGTCGGCGTTGCGGGTGACCCGGAACAGGTGCGCGTCGACGACCTCCATGCCGGGGAACAGCGCGTCGAGGCGCCAGCGGATCAGCTCCTCGAGCGGCACCCACGCCCGGGAGGTGCCCGGCACCTGCCAGAAGCGCGGCAGCACCGCCGGGATCTTCACGCGGGCGAGCTTCACGTGCCCCGTCTTCGCGTCGCGCACCGTCACGGCGAGGGAGGTCGCCAGGTTCGAGATGTACGGGAACGGGTGACCCGGATCGACCGCGAGCGGCGTCAGGACGGGGAACACCTGCTCGGCGAACACCTGCTCGAAGCGGTGCAGCGCCCGCTCGTCGAGGTCGGCCACGTGCACGACCCCCACCCCGCGGCGGGCGAGGAGCGGGAGGATCTCCTCGTGCACCAGGTGCGTGGACTGGTCCAGCATCGGCCGGACCCGGCGGGAGATCGCCTCCAGCTGCTCGACCGCGGACATCCCGTCGGGGGTCCGCTTCTGCAGGCCGGCGGCGACCTGGTCCTGCAGGCCGGCCACCCGCACCATGAAGAACTCGTCCAGGTTGCTCGAGAAGATGGCGATGAACCGGAGCCGCTCGAGGAGCGGGATGGAGGTGTCCGCGGCCAGCGCCAGGACCCGGCGGTTGAACTCGAGCCAGGACAGCTCGCGGTTGCTGAACAGCGAGGGGTCGTCGAGGTCGACCGTCGGGGTCCGTCGGAACCTGCCGTCCGGGCCGCGGGGCTGGGGCGGTCGCGGCGACCGGTGTCGCGGGGTCGGCGGGGTTGACGTCGTCACGGCGCTGGTCACCCTAGACGCGCGGAGAAGTCATTACAGACCGATCACAGGCGCATCAGGACCGGCGGCGGGCCCCTCCGCGCGCGGGCACTGTGGGGCGTCTGATGACCGTGACCACCGACGCGCCGTCGCGGCCGCCCGCGGCGCCCCCCCGCGCCCCGGCCTGGGCGAGCCTGCTGACCGGCGCGGTCGCCGCGGCCGTGGCGCTCGGCACCTCCGAGCTGCTGGCCGGCCTGATCGGTCCGGCACCCTCCCTGGTGCTGTCGGTCGGCAACGGGGTCGTCGAGCTCGGCGCCGGCACGCCGGTCAAGGACGTCGCGATCGCGCTGTTCGGGACCGGGGAGAAGACCGCGCTGGTCATCGGCACGGTCGTGCTGGCGCTGGTGTTCGGTGCGGTGCTCGGGTGGGTCGCCGACCGCGTCTCGGTGGTGGCCGCCGGTGCCGGGCTCGTCGCCTTCGGGCTGCTCGGCGTCGGCTCGACGCTGGCGAGTCCCCTCGACTCGACGGCGTGGGCGGTGGTCATCGCGGCCGCGGCGGTCGCCGCCGGTGTCGCGGTGCTGGTCAGGCTGCAGGCGCGCACCGCCCGCCTCCACCTGGGAGGTGCGTCCACGGCGGGACCGGGGGAGGGGGCGGCGGGGGCGCGGCGGGAGTTCCTGCGCATCGCCCTGGGCCTCGCCGCCGTGGGCGGGGTCGTGGGGGTGCTGGGGCGCACGCTCAACGGGCGATCCCGCGTCGCGAGCGTCCGCTCCACCGTCACGTTGCCGCCTGCGGCGACGGCGCCGGAGGTGCCCGAGGCGGTGTCCTTCGAGGGGATCGACGGCCTGACGCCCTTCTTCACGCCGAACGAGGACTTCTACCGGATCGACACCGCGCTCATGGCCCCGAGCGTGGACGTCGCCACGTGGTCGCTGCGGGTCCACGGGATGGTCGACACAGAGGTCTCGCTGACCTACGACGACCTGCTGGCGCTCGAGCAGTTCGAAGCCGACGTCACCATCGCCTGCGTGTCGAACGAGGTGGGGGGCGACCTGATCGGGACCGCCCGCTGGCAGGGCGTGCGCCTGGCCGACGTGCTCGCCATGGCCGGCGTCCAGGACGGCGCGGACCAGGTGGTCGGGCGGGCCGTCGACGGGTGGACCGCCGGGTTCCCGACCGAGGTCGCCCTCGACGGGCGCGACGCGATGATCGCCGTCGCCATGAACGGCGAGCCGCTGCCGGTCGAGCACGGCTTCCCCGCCCGGCTGATCGTCCCCGGGCTCTACGGCTACGTCTCGGCCACCAAGTGGCTGCAGGACATCGAGCTGACGACCTGGGAGGCGTTCGACGGCTACTGGGTACCCCGCGGCTGGGCGAAGGAGGGTCCGGTCAAGACCCAGTCCCGGATCGACGTGCCCCGCCGCGGCGCCGACGTCCAACCCGGACGGGTCGTCATCGCCGGCGTCGCGTGGGCGCAGCACCGCGGCGTCGCGCGGGTCGAGGTCCAGATCGACGACGGCCCGTGGCAGGCGGCCGAGCTGGCCGACGAGCTGAACGTCGACACCTGGCGCCAGTGGCGCCTCGAGTGGGACGCCGCCGAGGGGGACCACCTGATCCGGGTGCGGGCCACCGACGCGGACGGCATGACGCAGTCCGAGGCCCCCGTGCCCGTGGCGCCCGACGGCGCCGAGGGCTACCACGCCCGCTCGATCAGGGTCGCGTGACGGTGATCAGGGGCGGGTGACCTCCGCGCCGTCCGCGAGCACCTCGTCCGGTCCGCCCGAGCCGAGCTGACGCATCAGGGGCACGACCATGACCCCGACCACCACGAGCTGGGCCGTCCCGGCGAGGACGATCGCCTGACCCACCCCGACCACGCCGGCGACCTGACCGCCGAGGAAGGCGCCGAGGGGCATCGCGGCGAAGAGGACCATGCGGTACGCGGCGCCGACGCGTCCGAGCAGGTCGCGGGGGATGACGCGCTGGCGGAAGCTCACCGTCGTGATGTTCCCGATCGCGAGGGCGATCCCCTCGACCAGGTAGGCGCCGCCCGCGACGGCGACCGATCCGGTCGTGCCGATCGTCAGGTAGGCCGATGCGGTGACCGCGCCGGCGACGATGACGACGAGGTCCACGCGGGCGCCGTCGATGCGCTCAGCGGCGGTGGCGCCGAGGATCTGCCCGACGGCGCCCAGTGCGAGGAAGAGCCCGAACTGCCCCTCGGACAGCCCGAGTCGATCCGTCGCGAGCAGCACCAGCAGCGACAGGACGGCGGCCTGGAAGAACGCGAAGCTGCCGATGACGCCCGCGAGGAGCCGCAGCGCCCGGTGGCGGCGGAACCAGCCGAGGCCCAGGCGGACGTCCGCGGTCAGCGAGGTCCGGGGACCGTCGGCGGCGTGGGCGGGCACGGCCGGCAGGACCAGCGCGAAGATGGTGGCCGAGACGAGGAACGAGACGCCGTCCACGAGGAACGGCAGCGCGGTGGCCCCTGCGACGAGCAGCCCGCCGATGGCCGGGCCGACGAACATGTCGCCCGCCACCTGCGTGGTCTCGATCCGGCCGTTCGCACGGCCGAGCTCGTCGTCGGGGACCATCGCCGGGATCGCGGCGTGCAGGCCGGAGGCGATGATCGTGTCCCCCGTGCCCACGACGAAGGCCAACCCGTAGAGCAGGGCCAGCGGCAGGTCGCCGGTCAACGCGACCAGCGCGACGGCGAGGAGGGCCGCGCCGCGCACGGCGTCGACGGTCGACAGGAGGCGTCGCGGTGACGTGCGGTCGACGAGCGCGCCGCCGTGCAGGCTGAACAGCAGCCAGGGCAGGCGCTGCGCGACCAGCACGCCGGTGACGAGGCGGGGGTCGCGGGTCAGCGAGGCGGCGATGAGGGGGAGCGCGACGAGGAGGACGCCGTCGCCGACGCCAGAGACGGCAGACGCGCCGAGCAGACCCCGGAATCGTCGCTCTGGCGTGTTGAACACGTGTGACACAGCTGTCTCAGGCCCCCCGCCCGGTGAGCGCTGGATGGTCGACGGCCCCATGACGGGCCGTCACCAGTGTGTCAGGCGCGCGCTCCGTGGAGCAACCGGACCCGCACCGAGCGCAGCGCGCGTGCGAGGCCCTCCACCGCGGTGGAGGTCGCCGCGGTCACGTGCGCACGGACGCGGACGGGCCGGACAGGGCGCGTCGGACGCCCGCCGGCGATCGACTCGTCCAGGATCAGTGCCATGCTCGTCCTCGAGGGGTGTCGGGGTGAGGTGTGCCGGAAGACGTACGCAGAAAAGTGCTCAAGTGCGTACGTCGCCGGTCGATAGGTGGGGTGCGGAGCCGTGAACTCCGCACCCCCGAAGACCTGCTACGTCCAGCTCCACCCATCGAGAGAGGTGACCGTCCAGCTCCACCCGTCGAGTGAGGAGACAGTCCAGCTCCACCCATCGGGTGAGGCCTGAGGTGTCGTGCCGAGCTTTTCCATGATGTACTCCCTGCGTGGAATTCGAGCGCACGATGGCCGTGAACCTGTCGAACGCTCTGTGTGTGGATGAACCAATGTGCAGCCGTGGCTGCCCTACAACGATCCAGATGTACGACGGAGTGAGTCGCCAAACCCTCTCTGTCACCTGCACTACTCGGAGCAGTCCATTATCTGCGCCGAGTCACTGGCGTTTGTACCACGAGACGCCAATTTCCTTCCCCTGAGCACATGAATCACTAGTTAGGAGCGCGTGTGATGGCACACGTCCGGCTGCGGAGGTCGATGTACCTCGCCGTCGGTGTGTCCACGCTCGGGCTGGTGCTCTGGACGGCCTTCCCTCCCCCGTCCCCACCCGTGAGCGCCGATGCCGTCCTGTGGGGGTTCCTCGCGGTCGCGGTGCTCTACGCGCTCGTGGAGACCTGGCCGCTCGTGTTCGAGGTCCGCGGGGAGACCCCGGTCTTCACGCTCACCGGGGTGCCGCTGGTAGTCGGACTCGTCTTCCTGGGACCGGTGCCGACGATGCTCGCGCGGGTTGTCGGCACGGGACTGGTGCAGGGTCTCTGGTGGCGCATCAACCCGCTGAAGTGGGCCGTCAACATCGCCGGTGTGGTCGTGGAGGTCTGGATCGCGGGGTGGGTCCTCGGATCGATCGGGGGCGCGGAGTTCGCACACTTCTCGTTGCGGGGATGGATCGCCGTCGGAGCGGCGGGGTTGGTCGCCGACCTCAGCAGCGGTCTGGTGGTCATGGTCGCCATGCGCTTGACGGCTGGGCCGCTGGGTCCGGGATCGCTCAGGAGCTTCGCCATCGGGTCCGCGGTGAACAGCGGCGTCGGGACGCCCCTCGCGATCCTCGCGGTGCTGACGGTCGCCGTCGACATCCGCGCGACGCTCGTCCTCGCTCCGGTCGCGCTGCTGCTCGTCACCACCAACCGGGCGCGCCACCACCTGTCGCAGCGGTACTCCACCGTCCAGCAGCTGTACCGCTTCATCACCGACCTGTCGGGCTCGCGGACCACGAAGGAGGTCATCGACCTGGTCCTGCGGCGGGCCGAGCAGGCCACCGGGGCGACGCGCTCGCAGCTCATCCTGGTCGGCCGGACCGACGCTACGAGCTGGTCCCACCACGGTGACCACCTGGTCGGCGAGGAGGTCGACCTGCTCGCGGCCACGACGCTCATGCACGCGGCCTACGGCGGGATGCTCCTCGGGCCGGGCGACACCGTCGACCCGATCATGCAGCCGCTCCTCCCCGAGGGGTACGAGCAGGTCCTCGTGGGCCGCTTCGCCAACGCCGAGCTGACCGGTGCCCTGGTCCTGGCCGATCGGGCCGGGACCCTGGCGCTGTTCGACGAGGACGACGTGCAGATGATCGTCGCGCTGGCCGGACACGCCGGGTCGGCCGTCGGCGAGTCGCGCCTGCTCGACCGGGTGCAGGCCGAGGCCGCGCGCCGCGAGCTGATGGCCCTGACGGACCGGACCACCGGCCTGAAGAACCGCGCCGGGCTGATCGACAGCATGCCGCGGATGGAGCGCGGGGTGGTCTTCGTCATCGGGGTGCGGGACATCAACGAGATCAGCACCGGCTTCGGCCACTCCGTCGCCGAGCGGGTGGCGACGAGCGTGGCCCAGCGCCTCACCGCCTCCTCCCAGAGCCGAGGGGGTGAGGTCGCGCGCCTCAGCATGGGGCAGTTCGCCGTCTGCATCCCGAGGACGCTGGACGACGCCGAGACCTCCGACGTGGCGAACTCGCTGGTGCGCGACGCCTCGGGCGCGGTGGAGCACGGTGGCCTGCGGATCAACGTGGCGGTCCGCGTCGGCGTCGCGCACGCCCCGGTCCACGGCGTCGAGATCGTCGAGCTGGTCCGCGCCGCCGAGCGTGGCCTGTCCGAGGCGGCCGAGACCCGCCGGACCATCGGCGAGTTCGACTCCGAGCGCGACCGCGAGACCAAGCACCGCCTCGAGCTGGCCAGCGAGCTGCGCACCGCCATCGACGAGTCGCACCTGCGCGTCGCGTACCAGCCGAAGGTCGACCTCGCCAGCGGTCGCGTGACCGGCGTCGAGGCGCTGTGCCGCTGGCCGCACGCCCAACGGGGGTACATCAGCCCGGCGGAGTTCATCGACGTCGCCGAGCGGACCGGCCTGATCCAGCCCCTCACCCTGTGGGTGACCGAGCGGTCCCTCGACCAGTGCCTCCGGTGGCGGGCCGAGGGCCTCGAGCTCTCGGTGGCGATCAACCTGTCGAACGCCGCGCTGCTCGACCCCGACGCCGCGCGCGAGATCGTCGCCATGATCGACGCCCACGAGCTCCCGAACACCTCCGTGGTGCTCGAGATCACCGAGACCCAGCTGATGGAGGACGTGCAGCTCGGCGGGGCGGCGCTGTCGGTCTTCGACGCGGCCGGGGTGGAGCTGTCGATCGACGACTTCGGCACCGGCTACTCCTCCCTCGCGCACCTGAAGGACATCCCGGTGCGGGAGATGAAGATCGACCGCGCGTTCGTCGCCGAGGCCGGACGTGACCAGACCCAGCAGGTGATGTGCCAGGCCATGATCACCATGGCCCACCAGCTCGGCCTGCGCGTGGTCGCCGAGGGCGTGGCGGACGCCGAGTGCGCCGACGTGCTCCGCGGGCTCGGGTGCGACGTCGCGCAGGGCTTCTACTACGCGACCCCCGTGCCGGCGCCGCAGATCCGCACCACCATCGCGGAGATCGAGGCGATCACCGTCGACGGCACGCTCCGCCGGCTGGGACAGCGGGGGCTGCGCGGCAACTGACCCGGGTCAGGTCTCTAGTACCCTCCTGCGATGGACTTCGCCCCGACCGCCCGCGTCCGCGAGTACGCCGAGCGCGTCTCCGCGTTCATGGACGCCCACGTGTACCCCGCCGAGGAGCTCTTCGAGCGCCAGATCGCCGAGAGCGGCAACCCGCACCACCACCCCCAGATACTCGAGGACCTGAAGGCGAGGGCGAGGTCGGAGGGCTTGTGGAACCTCTTCCTGCCCCACCCGGACTTCGGTGCCGGGCTGACCAACCTCGAGTACGCCCCGCTGGCCGAGCTGATGGGTCGCGTGCACTGGGCGTCGGAGGTCTTCAACTGCGCCGCGCCTGACACCGGGAACATGGAGGTGCTCGCCCAGTACGGCACGCGGGAGCAGCAGGAGCGCTGGCTCACGCCGCTGCTCGAGGGCGAGATCCGGTCGTGCTTCTCCATGACCGAGCCGGAGGTCGCGTCGTCGGACGCCCGCAACATCCGGTCGAGCATCGTCCGCGACGGCGACGAGTACGTGATCAACGGGCGCAAGTGGTGGACCTCCGGGGCGGGGCGGGACCGCTGCGAGATCTCGATCTTCATGGGCGTCACCGACCCGGACGCCGATCCCTACCACCAGCAGTCGATGATCCTGGTGCCCCTCGACACGCCGGGGATCACCGTGGAGCGCAACCTCGAGGTGTTCGGCTACACCGACTACGAGGGGCACATGGAGATGACGTTCACCGACGTCCGGGTCCCGACGTCGAACCTGCTGCAGGAGGAGGGGGACGGCTTCCGCATCGCCCAGGGGCGTCTGGGCCCGGGCCGGATCCACCACTGCATGCGCACGATCGGCGTGGCGGAGCGGGCGCTCGAGCTGATGGTGCAGCGGGTCTCCGAGCGCGAGGCCTTCGGCAAGCCGCTCGCCGCCCAGGGTGTGATCCAGGAGTGGATCGCCGAATCGCGGATCGAGATCGAGCAGGCCCGGCTGTTGACCCTCAAGGCCGCCTGGATGATGGACACCGTCGGGAACAAGGCCGCGAAGACCGAGATCGCCGCCATCAAGGTGATCGCGCCCAGCATGGCCCTGCGGGTGATCGACCGGGCGATCCAGGCGCACGGCGGCATGGGCGTGTGCCAGGACACGTTCCTGCCCAAGGCCTACGCCGGCATCCGCACCCTCCGCCTGGCCGACGGCCCCGACGAGGTCCACAAGCGCTCGATCGCCAGGCAGGAGCTCAAGCGGAGCTTTAGCTCCTGAACAGGCCGGAGGGCGGTCAGGCGGGTTCGGGCCTGACCGCGTCGTCCACCTCGACGGTCAGGTCGTCGTGGACCGGGGGGCCGGCGGCGGCGATGACGTCGAGGATCTCGTCGCCGATCAGCTCCTCCCGGTCGAGCAAGGCGTCGCGGAGCGCCTCGACCAGGTGGCGGTTGGCCTCGAGCGCCGTGGTCGTGCGCGCCAGCGAGTCGCTCAGCAGCCGATCGACCTGGGGCCGTGTCACCGAGTCCGCGAGCACCCGGCCGACGATGTTCGTGCTCGAGACCGAGGACTGCTGCACCGCGGCCAGGCTCACCAGCGAGTCGCCCATGCCGTGCAGGCCGATGATCTCGCACGCGGTCTTCGTGGCGGCTGCCAGGTCCGATCCCGGTCCCGTCGACGCCGACCCGAACCAGATCTCCTCCGCCGCCTTGCCGCCCATCGCGATGTCGACCAGGTCGTACATCTGCTTGCGGGTGCGGGTGAACACCTCCTCGGTGTCGCCGTGGGCGAGGAGGCCGAGCGCGGCCTTCCGCTTGATGATCGACAGGATCTCGAGGCGGCGGTGGCCGGACAGGAACGCCATGACGGCGTGCCCGGACTCGTGGGTGGCGACCCGCAGCCGCTCAGCGGTCGTGTACGGCGCGGGCGTCGCCAGGCCGATCTCGATGTCCAGCCTCGCCTGGTGGACGTCCGCTGACGTCATCCCGTCCCGGCCGTGCTTGAGCGCGACGATCAGCGCCTCGTCGAGCAGGTTCTCGATCATCACCGGCGTGTAGCCGAGGGTCTGGCCGGCCAGCACGTCGCGGGCCCGGTCGTCGTCGAGATCGGGGCCGTGGGCCTTCCGGGCCAGGAAGTGGTCGATCAGCGCCCGCCGCTGGGGCTGGGCGGGCGCCTCGAACGCGAGCTGCTTGTCGACCCGACCGGGCCGCAGGAGCGCGGGGTCGTGGTCGGCGGCCCGGTTCGTCGCCGCGATCACGAGGATGTTGTGGTACGGCGACGGCCGGGCCGCGATCTGCCGGTGGGCGGGCAGGAACGCGTTGACCTTCGCGGCCAGCCAGTTCCGCACCCGGATGCCCGTCGGCGGCGTGTCGAAGCTCTGCAGCTGCACGAGCAGCTCGTTGACGACGCCTGACGCCCCGTCGCTCGAGCCGAAGTGGGAGACGGCCATGCCGGGGTCGGGCCCGCCGATCGGCCCGGCTGGCTGGTGCAGGCAGCTGGCGGCCACGGCCGTGTCGACAGCCGGCTGGCTCGCGGCCCGCATCCCGCTGCGGGACTGGGCGATCGCGTCGATCTCCTCGATGAACCCGATCGCCCCGCCCTCCTCGCGGGCGGCCTTTCGCAGCGCCGCGAAGTAGCTGCGGATCTTCCGCGCCGTCGCGCCGTACCACATGGACTGGAACGACGTCGCGGAGACGAACAGGAACGGCACCCCGGCCTCGCGCGCCATCGCCTTCGCGAGGTGCGTCTTGCCGGTGCCCGGCGCGCCCTCGAAGAGCACGCCGCGGCGTGGCGTCCCGCCCAGGGCGTCGCGGTAGAGCTTGTGGCCCATGAAGGTGTGGAGGGTCCGGGTCACCTCGTCGACCACCCCGTCCAGGCCGACCACGTCGGCGAACGTCAGGTCGATCTGCTCGGGTTGGACCCGCGCGTGGGGGGACCGCCCGCTGAGGAACGGCATGGCCACCGCGATGCCGATCGCGATGACGATGACGATCGGGAGCACCCAGATCAGCGCGTCCTCGCCCAGGTCGGGGACCTGCAGGACGTCGATCGCGCGGCCGTCGAGGATCCGCCACCACAGGTAGGCGGTGGGCACGCCGAGGACGACGGCCAGGACGCGCAGACGGCGGAGCCGGGCCCGCTCCCGCGACGCGCCGACGCCGGCGTGGTGCGCGCCGACGAGCCCGCCGCCGAGCCGGGCGGCGACCGCGCCGGCCGCCGCGGAGCGCCCCCCTCCCGCGTCGGTGTCGTCGTCGCGGACCCCGTCGCGGTGCACCTGGGCCATGTCGCCACCTCCGTCCGTCGGGCTCGGGTCACCGCGCCCGGGGCGGAGCCGAGGGCCGTGCCGAGGACGTGGTGTGGGGACACCCTAGGGAGATCTGACCCGGCGCAAGCCCGCATCTACGTGACGTGCCGCGTTCTTCACGGTACGTGATCGATCCGTTCGCCTCGCGGGGTGCGCCCCTCACCTGGGCGCGGCAGCCTGACGCGGGTGCGACGACGCATCGTGGTGTACGGGGCGACCGGCAGGGTCGGCCGGCTGGTGTCCGAGGAGCTCGCGGGCTCCTCCGGGGTCCTGCTGGCGGCGCGGGACCCGTCGGTGGAGCGCACGGGCGCGGCGCTCGAACTGCCGGTCGCCGTGACCGACATCGCCGGGCTGGCGGGCGTCCTGCAGCCCGGCGACGTCCTCGTGAACCTCGCCGGTCCGTTCGACCTGTCGGGTGACACCGTCGTCAGCACGGCCATCACCAGCCAGGTGACGTACCTCGACGCCGCCGTGGAGCCGGCGTTCCTCGACCGGCTGCACCGTGACCAGGGCCCCGCCGCGGTCCGCGCGAGGGTCACCCTCCTGCCGTCGATCGGCGTGGCCGCGCTGGTCGGGCACCTCGTGGCCCACGAGGCGGTGGTGGCCGCCGCGGGCGATGCCCGGTCGGTTGCGGTCGCCTACCTGTCGGTCGCAGGTCTCGACGTGGACGAGGAGGCGGGCCGTCGAGCGCTGGTGCGGGCGTTGACGCGGGACACCGTCGCCTACCGGGGTGGTCGGCGGGTGCACGAACCCGTGGCCCGCCGTCGACGGACGGTCCAGGCCGGTGGCCACCGGCACGACGTGGTGTCCCTCGGCGGCGCCGAGGTGTGGAGCCTCCCGGGCCTGCACCCCGAGCTCGAGGAGGTGGAGGTGCTCACCGGCGCGCTCGGGATCCTCGGACCGGGTCTCGCCGTCCTCACCACCCCGATCGCGCCGCACCTGACCTGGCCCCTCCGCCTGGGCGCGGTGGAGGGGCTGGTCGACCGCGCGGCGGCTCTCGCGCCCGGCGTCGGACTCGGCGGGCGGGAGCGCGCGGTGACCCGCGTGGTAGCGCAGGTGGCGGGTGCTGACGGCCAGCCGCTGTCGCGTCGCGAGGCAGTCGGGGGCGATCCGGTGCTGGTCACCGCCCGCCTGGCCGCCGCGTCGGCGATCCGGGTGGCCGAGCGGGACCTCCGTGACCTGCCGGTCGGCGTGACCGATCCCATGGCCGTGCTCGGCGTCGACGGGGTGGCGGACATGTGCAGCTGGGCGGGCGTGGTCGTGATGTGAGTCCGTCCCGACCGGGCTCAGCGGCCGTGCCCGAGGGCGGTCAGCAGCGCGTTGGCGAGGACGTCGTGGCCGGCGGCGTTGGGGTGGATGTCCGGTTGGGCGTCCAGCATGTGCGTCGTCGCGGCCGTCGTGCCCTGGAGGGGTGAGAACCCGTCGGCGACCACGACCCCATGTGCCGCCGCGACGTCGGCCGCCACGGCGTTGAGTTGGCTGACGTACTCGGAGGACCGGACCTCCTGCTCGCTCTCGCCGAGGCCGAGGCTGAAGGGGTTGTAGGTCGTCAGCAGCACGACGGTCGCGTCCCCCGCGGCGGACCGCAGCCGGGGGAGGACGACGTCGAGGTTGGCGCGGTAGGACGCCAGGGTCTGCTCGACGCGCTGCTGGCAGGCCGGGCTGCGGAGGTCCGCGCCGCAGTCGGGGGACTGGAGGTGACCGAGCAGGTCGTTCGCCCCGACATCGAGGGTCACGTACGCCGCGGGACGTTCGGCGAGGGCCGCCTCGGCTCGCGCCAGCTGCCCCGAGGTGAGGAGGCTGGCGGACGTCTCGCCGCTGACGCCGAGGTTCACGAGCCCGTAGCTGACGCCGTCTGCCTGGCCGATCGCGGTGTGGAACCGCGACACGTACCCGTCGCGGGGCTCGGCGACGCCCACGCCCTCGGCCAGGGAGTCGCCGAGCGCGAGGACGATCGGCTCGCCCGGGGCCTCCCGACCGTTGACCTCCCCCGGTCCGACGACCTCCGGCGGCGCCTGGACCTGGTCCACCGCGACGGCCGCCTGGTCCCGGATCGCGTCCAGCAGCTCGTTGCCGGTCAGGGCGGGCGCATCGGGGAGCTGGCCGCCACGCGTCCCGGTGATGACCAGCAGGTCGTCGGTGACCTCGATCGCGTCCACGGTGGCGCCGCGCGACTCGAGCGCGGCGTTCAGGTCGGTCACCGCGCCGAGGAGCGACTCGACGGCCCCGCCGGCCACGGCGGGCACGGCGATGGGTCCGAAGTCGAGCGGCCCGAGGTCGAGGTCGACGCCCCCGTCGACGGCGCGCACCGCCGCGGTGCCGGTCGCCTGGACCGACCCGGACTTGAACGTGGCCGTGAAGGCCGCGTCGGCGGTGGCGCCCCGCAGGTCGAGGTCGACCCTGCGGATGGGCAGGTCGGGATCCTGGGCGATGCCGTCCTGGATGACCGCCTCGAGCTCCGGCTCGGTCAGCTCGATCCGGAACCGCCCCTCACCCAGCCCGTCGAGCTTCGCCTGGGCTGCCGCGAGCGCCGCCGGGTCCGCCGGGTCCGCCGGTCCGCTCGCACCTGAGACCGCCTCCAGCACGTCGAGGGCCACCACCCCGCCCCAGCTGCCGCCAGCCAGCAGCGCGAGCAGGAGCACCGTGCCGATCAGTCGCCGTGGCGTCCCCCCGGCCCGCTGCGCGGCGATCCCCGTGAGCAGGATCAGGCCGGCGATCCCCACTCCCACGGCCGGGGTGATGGCCAGCGCGGCGAGGCCACCGAGCACGAGTGCGGCGATCAGGGCGAGGACGACGACCATGGGCACCCCATCATCGGTCGCCCGCCACCCCGCTGCCGTACGCTGCCGGCGTGTCGCCCCGCCACGCCGTCCCCCGCGCAGACCGCAGCGGTCGCCGCACACTGGGGTCTGTCACCTTCGTGTCGGTCCGCGCAACGAACCTGACGGACCTGGGGGGTAGGGGCCGGTCCCGGGCGGAGGTCTGTCGGGTCTGTTCCGCGGGCCGCAACGAAGCCGACAGACCCCGTCCATGGGCGCGCACGACGCGGGGTCGCCGGGTCTCCCTGCCGCTCGTCGTGCTGCTCGTCGTGCTGAGCGCGGTGCCGGCGGGGCTGCCGTCCGCAGCGGTGTCGTCGGCGGCGGCGCAGGTGACCCTCGCGACCGACGTGCCGCCGCCGCGGATCGCCGGCGGGGACCGGGTGGCGACGGCCGAGGCGGTGGTGGGGGAGTGGCGTCGCCGCGGCGGGACCGCGTCGACGGTGGTGGTGGTCCCGCGGGACCAGACCGCCGTCGCGCTCGCCGCCGCCGGGCTGGCCGGGCGGGCGCAGACCGCTGTCCTGCTGTCGGACCTGCCCCCGAGCGCATCGACGGTCGCCGCCGCTCGTGGGGTCGGGGCCTCCCGGGTGCTCGCCGTGGGCGGCGGGCAGGCCTTCGCCGACGCGTGGGCCGGTGCGGGCTTCGAGGTGACGTCGGTCCACGCCGAGGGGGGTCCGCCGGCCGTGGCCGCCGCCATCGGCCGCCACCTCCACGCGGATGGGCGAGGCGAGACGGGGCCGCGGCACGCCTACCTGGCCGGGACCGGTGGGCTTCCCGACGCCCTGGCGGCGGGTCCGCTCGCCTACGCCGACGGCGACCCCCTCCTGCTCACCGCCGCCGGGGCCCTGGACCCCCACACGCGCTTCCTGGTCGAGACCGACCAGATCAGCGCGATCACCGTCCTCGGCGGCGAGGCGGTGGTCGGGCCTGCCGTCGTCGACGAACTGGTGGCCCTCGGCGTCGCGGTGGACCGGATCGCCGGGCCGGATCGCGAGGCGACCGCCCTGGCAGTGCTCGCGCGCTCCGCCGAGCGTGGTCTGGCGCCGTCGGGGATCCTCCTCGCCGCAGGCGACGACCCCGCGGATGCGGCTGCTGCGGCGCCGCTGGCGCACCGCGCCGGCCAGGCGGTCCTCCCGCCTGGTCCGACCACCCGGGCGTGGCTGGCCGCCCGGTGCGGCAACGCCCCGCCCCTCACCACCCTGGGTGGTCCCGCTGCCATCGCCGCTCGCGTGGACGCCGACCTGCGCGCCGCGGCGCAGCGCTGCGGCGGACCGCGGGACCCGATGGTCGTCCGCGTCGCCGTCGCGACCCCGGCCGCCCCCGGTGCCGAGCAGGAGGTCCTCGTCGCGGTGACCGGGCCGGGTGGTTGGCACAGCCGACGCGTCCGGTTCCTCGGCGTGGCCGACGCCCCGCACCTCGGCGTGCTGGTCACCGACGGCGTCTGCGGCGACGCGGCGATCTGCCGCCGTGGCCGGGACCTCCACGTCGACGCGGAGGCCTGGCGGTCAGCCGATGCCGACGGCCGACGCCGTCTGGTCAACGACGCGGTGGGCACCTGGCTGGGAGTGGCCGTCCGATCCGGCTGCACCGGGTCGGTGATGGACCCCGTCGGGTGCGCGGCGGCTCCCGGGCCGTCCCCCGCCGAGGTGGCCGCGGTGGAGGACCGGTACGTGCCCTCCGCCACCCTCGCCTTCGGCGGTGACGTGCACGGCGAGCGCCACATCGCGACCGCGGTGGCGGAAGGGCGCAACCCGCTCGGCCCCGTCGCCGAGCTGCTCAGCGCGGCCGACCTGGCGGTCGTGAACCTCGAGACGCCGCTGTCGACCCGGGGGACCCCGGCGGCGAAGACCTACACCTTCCGCGGCCCGCCGGGGATGGCTGCGGACCTGGCCGAGGCCGGCGTCGACGTCGTGACCCTCGCGAACAACCACGCCCTCGACTACGGCGTCACCGCGCTGGCCGACACCCTCGACCACGCCCGGGACGCCGGACTGGCCACCGTCGGAGCCGGCCTCGACGCGTCGCAGGCCTACGCCGCCCACCTGACCGACACCCCGGCCGGACGGGTCGCCGTCGTGGGGCTCACCCGGGTCCTCCACACCCGCGCCTGGGAGGCCGGTCCAGGACGGCCGGGCCTGGCGAGCGGCTACGACGAGTCCGCCGCGATCGCCGCCGTCCAGGCCGCCCGGGACACCGCCGACCACGTCGTCGTCGCCGTCCACTGGGGCACCGAGCGCGCCGACTGCCCCGACGCCGGGCAGGGGCGGTTGGCGCGGCTGCTCATCGAGGCGGGCGCGGACGTCGTCGTCGGCCACCACCCCCACGTGCTCCAGGGCGTCGAGGTGCGCGACGGCGACGCGCTGGTGGCCTACTCCCTCGGGAACTTCGTCTGGTACCACACCGCGGTGCCCAGCCGGTACACCGGCGTCCTGGCGGTGGAGCTGCCCCTCCTCGACGAGCCGCAGTGGTCCTTCACCCCTGCGGAGATCCGCGCCGACGGATCCCCCCACCCGGTCGGGGGCGCCCTCGGCGACGCGATCGCGGCGCGCGTGCGGGACCGGTCGCCGGGCGGCTCGCTCGGCTGCGCGTTCCCGTGACAGCCTTCCATGTGCGGCTGGCGCCGCACACTCCGGTTCGACGACCTGAATCGGCCCGCGCTCCTCGCTGGCGCTCGTCGTGCGGGACGATTCACGTCTCAGGGCGGCGGACCGGCGTCGGATCAGGTGGTCGCCGGTCCTCCCGCGGCGCTGTCGTCCTCCCCCTCGACCGGCTCGGTCCCGGCTGACGGGGTGAGGCGACCGTCGTCATCACCGAAGGTCTCCCGGTAGGCCCGGTCGAGCTCGTCGGGGTCGATGGCCGGTCCGAAGAACAGCTCGTCCGGAACCTCCGGCTTGGGCTCTGGAGGGGGAGGGGGCAAGGTCAGCGCCGGCTGGGGCGCACGGACGGCCTGCCGGTGGGCGGCCCGCTGGGCGGCACGGCCGTGGACGTCGCCCATGGCCAGGCTGCCGGCGATGCCGACGCCGCCGGCCAACGCGAGCAACCCGAGGACCAGCGCGGCGTCGAGCCCGTCGATGCCGCCGGGGTTGGCCAGGAACACGATGCCGAAGACCAGGAAGGCGACGCCGAACGCGAAGCTGAGGATGTCGGGGCGGTGGGGGTACATGGCAGGGTCCTCTCGAGATCAGCGCGGTCCGTCGGCTGCCGGGGGCTCGGGTGCCTCGGGTGCGTCCGGTGCCTCAGGTGCCTCGGGTGCCTCGGGTGCGTCCGGTGCCTCGGCGTCGGCGGGAGGGGCGGATTCGACGACGATCTGGCCGAGCACGACGTCGACGTCGAGGTGGATCTCCCCGCGGTCGGGGTCTCCCCCCTGCTCGGCGTCGATGGTCAGGTCGGTCCCGTTGTTCTCCTGGTCGAAGACGGTGTACTCGCCTGCCTGGACCGCCCCGACCACCGTGACGGGCACGTCGTCGGGCACCACAACCGTCAGCTTGCCGGCGATGATCGACGCCTCCACCTCGGCCAGCTCGCCGTCGAGGGCGAGCTCGGTCAGGTCGATGGTCTGCTCGCCGGCGGTCAGGTCGTAGCGCTCCGCGATCTGGTCGACCGTGGCGGGCCGGTGGGACCGCTCGCCGACCCCGCTCCCGAGGTCGGTCCCGGTGGTGGTCAGGACGTTGAGGGGGATCAGGAGCACGACGAGCACGACACCCCAGCCGATCAGGCCCCGGGCCCGTCCGAACACCGTCCCGACCATGAGGGTCGCGCCGATGACGACGAGGGTGATCGCCGCGCCGGCCAGCGGGGTCAGCTCGGCGACGCCGACGCGGTCGAGGAGCAGGACGAGGCCCATGACCGCCAGCCACACGCCGAACCCGAGCCGTCCGAGGATGGACCGGAGCCGCGTCGGTCCCCCCTCGGAGGGATCGGGCCGCCAGGCTCCCGCGTAGGGCTTGTACGCGCTGTGGGTCGTCGAGCGCGACCTGTGCCCGGGACCGCCGTGGCCCGAGCCACCGGACCCCCAGCCACCATGCCCCCAGCCGGGCCCCCAGGAGCCCCAGGGACCGCAGGCGCCGGTCCGGGACCCCGACGCCGCGGTGTCAGCGCCCGGAGCCGGTGGCGCGGGGGCCGCGGGTGGGGCCGGTGGGGGAGGGGGCGCGGTGGGCGGCGCGCCGAACGCCGCGTGGTGCTGCGGTGCACGACCCGTGCGCGGCCCGGACTCGGAGAAGAGCAGCACGCCGATGCCGATGAAGATCGCCGCGGCCAGCACCTGGCTGCTGAACAGGTCCACCTGCCCGATCAGGATCACCCCGGCCAGGATCGCGAGGGCGAGCACCGCGATCGACCGGCCGTCACGCTCCTTCGGCGGCGCCGGGGTGCGGGGGTCCGAGCTGGTCGCCGCCGGCAGCAGCACCCAGGCCGCGATGTAGGCCGGGATGCCGAGGCCCGTGGCGACGGTCAGGACGACGAGCCCGATGCGGACCAGCACCGGGTCGATCCCGAAGTACCAGCCGATCCCCGCGGCCACCCCGGCGATCTTCCCCTGGTCGGTCAGGCGGACCAGTCGACGGGGCGGGCTGCCGGGCGGCGAGGTGGGCGCCCGTGGCGGTGCGGGGGGCGGCGGAGGCGTCTGCATGGTCCGTAGGGTCCTCCCGTGGCCCTCGCGCGTCAGTCAGGGATGCCCCCAGGATGCCCCTGAGAGGGCCTCCACCCATGGAGATCGCCCCGCGACGTGGGACCATGGGGCCATCACCGCACCGACCGCGCCACCGCCGCCTCCGCCGAGCCGTCCGCCCGGCCCTGTCGGCGTGCGCTCGTGGCCGACGCCGGAGGCGCTCAGGATCGCCCGCCCGACGCGGGGGCGGGTCCTCGCGGGGGTCGCCGCGGGGACGGCCGGCCGGCTGGGGGTCGACGTCCTGATCGTGCGCCTGGCCCTGGTGGTGCTCGCCACCGCCGGCGGCTTCGGCGCGGTCCTGTACATCGCGGCCTGGCTGTGGGTGCCCGAGGAGTCGCCGGACCGACCGGTGGAGCGGCGCGACCCGACGGCCAGGCACGCCCTGGCGATCGGGTTCCTCGTCGCCGGTGCGCTGCTGCTCCTCCGCTCGGCGGGTGCGTGGTGGTCGGACACGCTGACCTGGTCCATCGCGCTCGCGGCGCTCGGCTCGGGGGTCGTCTGGACCCAGGCGTCGGAGCGGGAGCGGGCGGAGTGGCACGCCGCGGTCTCGAAGGCCGTGGGCGAGCGGGCCCTGCCGGACGCCAGCCTGATCGGACCGATCCGCCCGGTGATCGGCGGCTCGCTGGTCGTCGCCGGCGTGATCACGTTCCTGTTCAACTCCCCGTTCACCGCAGGTGACACCGGCGCGGTGGTCGACGTCGTCATCGCCTCCGGCGTGACCCTCGTCGGCGTCGGCCTGGTCATCGGCCCGTGGTTGCAGCGCCTGGGCAGCCAGGTCGCCGACGAGCGGCGCGAGCGGATCCGCTCCGAGGAGCGCGCCGAGATGGCCGCCCACCTGCACGACTCGGTGCTCCAGACCCTCGCACTGATCCAGCGGGCGGACTCCCACGAGGAGGTCACGCGGCTCGCCCGCAGCCAGGAGCGCGAGCTGCGGTCCTGGCTGTTCGGCCGTGCGCCCGACGACGCCCCCTCGAAGCTCGGCGAGGCGGTCCAGGACTGCGCCGCCAAGGTCGAGGAGCGCTTCGGCGTGCCGGTCGAGGTGGTCCTCGCCGGCGACGTCGCCCTCGACCCCTCCCTCGCGGCCATGGTCGAGGCGGCCGGGGAGGCGATGGCCAACGCCGCGAGGCACTCGGGCGCCGACCACGTCGACGTCTTCGTCGAGGTGGAACCCCAGCAGGCGACCGTCTTCGTCCGCGACGAGGGCAAGGGCTTCGACGCCGCCGCGGTGGCCGGGGACCGCCGCGGCCTGAGCCACTCCATCATCGGCCGGATGCACCGCCACGGCGGTGCGGCCACGATCCACTCCGACGCCGGGGAGGGGACGGAGGTCGAGCTGACCCTCCCCCTCGACGGCTCAGCAGAGGAGGACGCATGACACCCGACACCGCCGAGACCCGCACCGACCCCGAGCGCATCCGGGTCTTCATGGTCGACGACCACCACATGTTCCTGACCGGGGTGCAAGCCGAGATCAACGCCCGGGTCGAGGTGGATGCAGCCGCCACGCAGATCGACGTGGTGGGCACGGCCCAGACGGTGGAGGCGGCGGTGGCGGGGATCGCCGAGACCGAGCCGGACGTGGTCCTCCTCGACGTGCACATGCCCGACGGCGGTGGGCTCGCGGTCATCACCGCGGTGCGGGCCGACCGGCCTGACATCCAGTTCCTCGCGCTCAGCGTGTCCGACGCCGCCGAGGACGTGATCGCGATCGTCCGCGCGGGCGCTCGCGGGTACCTGACCAAGACGGTGTCGGCGGACGACCTGGTGGAGGGCATCGCCCGCGTCCACGGCGGGGATGCCGTGTTCAGCCCGCGGCTGGCCGGGTTCGTGCTGGACGCCTTCAGCGGATCGCCGCCCCCCACCCCGGAGGGCCAGCCCGACGAGTCCGATCTCGACGTGCTCACACCGCGGGAGCGGGAGGTCCTCCGCTACATCGCCCGCGGCTACGCCTACAAGCAGGTCGCCAGCCGGTTGCACATCTCGATCAAGACCGTCGAGAGCCACGTGTCGGCAGTGCTCCGCAAGCTGCAGCTGTCCAGCCGCTACGAGCTGACCCGCTGGGCGACGGACCGCAAGCTCGTCTGAGCGCGCCAGCACCCGTGGCGCCTCAGCGCGGGAGCTCGAGGTCCAGCTCGTCGCGGATGGCGATCCCGTCGTGGCCGAGGGCCGGGATCTCCGGCTTGAGCGCCCGGGATCGCTCGACGGCGCCCGGCCGGAGCGCCGCCAGGTGCCAGCCGGCCAGCTGGTAGGTCCGCAGCGCCGGCAGGTTGTCGTTCGTGGTCATGAGCCACAGCCGCCGCCAGCCGGACCGCCGCGCCAGCGCGTCGATGCCGCTGAGCAACGCGGTCCCGACGCCGCGGCCGGGCTGCAGCGCGTCGATCGTCACGACCTCGGTGTCGACGCCGGGCCGCGGTCGGAACGTCAGCAGCCCGATGCGGTCGGTGCCGTCGACGGCCACCAGCGCCGGCATCTCGGCGGGAACCATCAGCTCGCCGTGGCCCGCGACCACGCCACCCCACCGCTCGTCGAGGACCTGCGCAGCCCAGTCCCGCTCGTCCGAGCGGAGCTCGCGGACCTCGATCCCCTCGGCGACCGCCAGCGGGCGGGGCACGTCGGGATCGGGGAAGCGCACGGTGAACCGTTCCAGCGCCACGGCCATGTCCGGGTCGAAGGCCTGCCCGATCGCCGGCAGCGTCCGGTTCCAGTAGCCGGTGTGCTGCGCCAGCCAGTCCTCGTAGGTGCGGTCGCCCTCTCCCTCGTCCCAGGCGAACGCCGGGTCGAGGGTGGTGGCCAGGGGGCCGACGCGCACCTCGGTCGTCTCGATCAGCACGACCGGCTGGCCGGCGCCGTCGTGCACGACCCACCGCTGCCCGGGCTCGGGCAACGGCTCACCCTCGGCCTCGTACTCGACGATCGTCCCGGCCGTTGCCCGCTTCGGCCCGGTCCGGACCAGCTCCGCGAGCTCGTCCGCCAGCCCGGGGGAGTCGCCGAAGCAGAACGCACCGGCGATCGGCGCGTCGTCGCCGGTCTGGTCCCGGTAGCGCTGGACGAAGGCGTCGATCGCCGGCTGGTCGGGCGTCATCGCGCGCACGCTACCGCGGGGCCGGCCGACCGGGGAGGCCCTACGGTGCACCCATGCCCCTCCTCAGCGTCATCACCCCGACCCAGGCGCACAACGCCGACCACATCGGCGAGGTGTGGGCGGGGCTGGTCGACCAGCCGCTGCCGACGGGCTGGGAGGTCGAGTGGGTCGTGCAGGAGGACGGCGACCGCCCGGCGGTGGCCGACCGGCTCCCCGACGACCCCCGGATCCGCTACGACGCCCTCGGCGTGCAGATCGGGTCCCCTGCCACCCGGACCCACGCGCTCGCCCGGGCCCGCGGTGACGTGGTCGCGGGGATGGACCACGACGACCGGCACCTCGACGGGGGCGTCGCCGGCCTGATCCAGCCGTTGGTCGACCACCCCGACGTCGCCTGGTCCTGCGGACGGTGCCGCTGGGTGATGGCGGACGGCTCGACGTGGGTCAAGGACGACGTCCTCCCGGCCGGGCGCGTGCCCGCCCGGGCCGTGACCGACCACTTCCTCGCCACCGACGACTTCCCGTTCCCGGCGGCCGTCGCGGCGTACCGTCGCACCCACCTGGTCGCCCACGGCGGCTGGCCGGCGGTGGCCCGGTCGACCGACGCGGTCCTGCTGGCGGCGTTCAGCGACCGGTGGGACGGCTGGTGGGTCGACGTCGAGGTGGCGATCTACCGCCGTTGGCCGGCCCAGAAGACCGTGCAGCCCCAGGACTGGGCCATCCGCGACCTGCCGCACGTCCGGGGCGTCATCGCCCAGCAGCGGGCGGCCCGGGACGAGCTCTTCGGCGGGTGATCCTCAGCGCGCGGACAGGCGCTGGACTGCCGTGACCTCCTGGCCGCCGTCGGTGATCGCGCCGTCCTGGACGACCTCCACCAGGTCGCCGGGCTCGGCGTCGATCGTCGCGTGCACCCCCTCGGCCAGCCGGACCGGCCGTCCGGTGCCGACGGCGCCGGGGCTGGTCTCCACCAGCGCGGCACCTGGCGGGACGACCCCGGCGGCGGCGAGGGCCGCGGTCAGCCGGCTGATCCCCATCCCTCCCCCTCTGCGGTCCTAGTGCGGTCGCCCGCCCCCGCGATCGTCGTCGCCCGTCGCGACCGGCCGTGACGGATCGGTGATCCAGTGGCTCCACGACCCGACGTACAGGCGTGGCAGCCCGAGGCCGGCGTGCTCGATCGCGAGCAGGTCGTGACAGGCGGTCACCCCCGACCCGCAGTAGGCGATCGCGTCGGCGTCGACGCCCAGCGGCGCGTAGCGGTCGTGCAGCTTCGGGGGCGCCCGGAACAGCCCGTCGGGGTCGAGGTTGTCGACGAACGGTGCGTTCACCGCGCCCGGGATGTGCCCGGCGACGGGGTCGAGGGGCTCGGTCTCGCCGCGGTAGCGCTCGGCGGCCCGGGCGTCGAGGACCACCCCGCCCGCCGACAGGTGGGCCTGCACCTCCTCGGCCGAGACGAGCGCGGCCGGCCAGGCGCGGGGAGCGCGGTCGACGGGGTCCACGTCCGGTGGCGGACCGGTCGCGAGCGCCTCGGTCCAGCCCGCCAGCCCGCCGTCGAGCAGCGCGGCGTCCTGGCCGAGCACCCGCAGCAGGTACACCAGCCGTGCCGCGCTGGCCCCACCCTCACGGTCGTAGGCCAGCACCGGGTCGTCCCAGCCGATCCCGGCCGCGCCGAGGGCCGCCGCGAACGCCTCGGGGGAGGGGAGGGGGTGGCGTCCGTCCCCGGGTCGCCGCGCCGCTGACGTCACCGCGTCCCGTTCGACCAAGCGCGCCTCGGGGAGGTGGCCCGCGGCGAAGGTCTGGCGGGCCGCCTCGGGGTCACCGACCTCGACGTGGACGATCACGGCGTCGACGGGCAGCGCGGCGGCCGTGGCGGCGGTGACGATCGGGCCCATGGCCTCACCGTACCGCCGCGGGAAGCGTGCGGGCGCCGCTACGGTTCTCCCCGGTCGGGGTGCCCCTCCTGGCCCCTTCCGACGCTCCGACCGAACGGACCAGACGCATGACCCGCCACTTCGACCTCGCGATCCTCGGCACGGGATCGGGCAACTCCGTGCCGACCGAGGCGATGGCGGACTGGTCGATCGCCGTCGTGGAGCCAGGCGAGTTCGGCGGGACCTGCCTCAACCGCGGGTGCATCCCGTCGAAGATGTTCGTCCACGCCGCCGACGTCGCCCGGACGATCCGCACCGCTGGCACCTTCGGCGTGAGGGGCACGTTCGACGGGGCGGACTTCCCGGCGATCCGCGACCGCGTCTTCGGCCGGATCGACCCGATCGCCGCCGGCGGGAAGGCCTACCGGCGGTCCCAGCCGCACGTCACCGTCTTCGACCGCCCCGGTCGGTTCACCGGCCCGAAGCAGATCACCGTCGGCGACGACACCTTCACCGCCGACCGGATCGTCCTGGCCGTCGGGTCCCGTCCATCCATCCCACCGATCGAGGGGATCGAGGACGTCGGGTACCACACGTCCGACACGATCATGCGCCTCGACGACCTGCCCGGGCACCTCATCGTCGTCGGCGCCGGCGCGGTGGCCTGCGAGATGGCCCACGTCTTCGAGGCCCTCGGCAGCCGCGTGACGCTGGTCAACCGCAGCGAGCGGCTGCTCATGGGCGAGGAGCCCGAGATCGGGACCGCCCTCGGCCGGGCGTTCGCCGCCCGCGGAATCGATCTGCACCAGTCCGCGACGGTCCGCAGCGCCCGCCAGGGCGGTCGCGACATCACCGTCGAGCTGTCCGACGGGGCGACCGTGACGGGTGACACCCTGCTGATCGCCACCGGCCGGACGTCCAACGGAGACGCACTCGGCCTGGACGTCGCGGGCGTGGACGCCGACACCCAGCACCGCCCGACGGTCGACCGGTTCATGCGCACGTCGGCGCCGGACGTCTGGGCTCTGGGTGACCTGACCGGCCACCACCAGGACCTCAAGCACATCGCCAACGCGCACGCGAAGGCGATCCGCCACAACCTCGTTCACCCCGAGTCGCCGATCGCCCCGGTCGTCCCCAACCAGCCGCGCGCCACCTTCACCGATCCCGAGGTGGCGTCGGTCGGGCTCACCGAGGCCGAGGCCGTGGCCGACGGCCACAGCGTGTCGGTCGGCCGGCGCGAGTACGCCGCGACCGCCTACGGGTGGGCGCTCGAGGACACCACGTCCTTCGCGAAGGTCGTCGTCGACGCCGAGTCGCGGGCGATCCTCGGCGCGCACATCATCGGGCCGATGGCGTCGATCCTGATCCAGCCACTGGTGCAGGCCATGACGTTCGGCCAGACCGCCGACCAGGTCGCCACCGAGGTGGTCTGGCCCCACCCGGCGTTGACCGAGCTCATCGAGCAGGTCCTGTTGGAGGCCTGAGGCCGATGCGCCACCGCACCACCGCCGAGCTGCAGGCCGCGCTGCCGCACCTGACCGTCGCGCCCCCGGACGGCGGGACGGTCGAGTGGCTGGTCCGCCGACCCCAACCGGGGGAGCGGGAGGTGATCGACCGCGCCGGCGTGGACCTCGTCACCGGGTTGGAGGGGGACACCTGGTCGACCAAGCGGACCAGCAGCACCCCCGACGGCACCCCCAACCCCCTCCACCAGATCACCCTCATGAGCACACGCGTGATCGACCTGGTCGCGGGCGGCGACCGCGAGCGGTGGGCACTGGCAGGGGACCAGATCTACGTCGACATGGACCTCAGCCACCAGTCGCTGCCCTCGGGCGCACGGCTGGCCATCGGGTCGGTGGTCCTCGAGGTCACCGCATCACCGCACCGCGGCTGCGTCAAGTTCGCCGACCGCTTCGGCGTCGACGCGTTGCGGTTCGTCAACGTCGGGCTGGGGAGGGCGCACCGGCTGCGGGGCGTGAACACCCGCGTCGTCACGCCGGGCGAGGTGGCCGTCGGGGACGTGATCCGTCGGGTTGACGTCCGCTGACCGTCGGGGCCCTGCGACTCAGCTCTGAGCCGCGGGTGCACCGGCGGTGCGACGACGGCGTCCCCGGCCTCAGCTGAGGGGGCGGCGATGTGCAGTTGCGCCACGACGGCGGTCGACGTGCACATCCTGTCGGTCGCGCGCACGCACTCGCCGCCCAGGACGACGATCGCCCCGGCTCGTGAGCCGGGGCGATCTGGGAGTTTCCGCTGGTCAGCGGTCTGTGTCGGCGAGAGGACTTGAACCTCCACGAGCTGAGCTCATACGGCCCTCAACCGTACGCGTCTACCAATTCCGCCACGCCGACGGGAGCGGGGAGTGTAGCCGGTGTCCCCGAGCGTCTCCACCACCGGTGCTACCGGAAGAAGCCCTCCGGCACCGGGACGTCGATGACGGCGCCCAGCTCGAAGTGCATGCCGTCCGGCCGGTTCCACCGGCCGCCCCACACGAAGCCCCAGCGGTCGAAGATCTCGACGATCCTGGGGTCCATCGTCGGGCGGGCGCCCAGCTGGTTGGTCGACACGTTGAGGTCGACGGCCAGGCCCCAGCCGTGCATCGAGATCGGCTTGGTCGGGTTCCAGTCGATGTGCCGGGCCACCCAGCACCCGCCGTACTGGCTGGGGTCGATCAGGTCGCCCAGCCCGGCGGCCTGGACCTCGGACATCGCCGCGTAGAGCTGCTCGAGGAACTGGCGGTGGCACGTCACGGTCCCGTTCAGCAGCGGGATCATCGTCGTCGAGGCGATGTTGCGGTCCACCCACCCCTGGTCGATCGTGATCAGCCCGTCGCCGTGGTCGATGTAGTCGAACGGCTCGAAGAAGTTCCGGGCCTCCGCGCCGACCAGGAACGCCCCGAAGGTGGTGGTCTGGGTCTCCGGCGGAGCGATCTCCTCCACCTCGACCCCGGTCAACGCCGCGATCGCGTCCCTGACCGCCGCCTCGTCGACCCCCTCGCCGACGCCGACGTACACGTCCGCCGGGCCGGTCAGGCCCAGCTGCGCCCCGACCTCGGTCGACACCAGCGCGTCGGCCACCGGCGGGATGCCGTTCGAGGCCAGCGCCCCCAGCCGCAGGTCGGCCACGCCCGCCTCGTCGCTGGTGGGAGCGGTCGCCTGCGAGGTCGGCGGGACCACCTGCTCCGTCGCCGGGGGTGGGGTGACCGCGGGGACGTTGCCCTCGCCCGACGCACCCGCCGGCTCGTTCGTGCCCGGTGCCGACGCGGTGATCGTCGACCCGAGCGGCACAGTCAACCGGGTGCCCGCGTCGTGGGTGAAGGCGGCGTCGCCGGCGACGAGCCGCTCCCACACCGCCGGCTCGTTCGCGGTCATCTCCGGGGTCAGCGGCCGGAACGCGGTGGGCTCGACCGCCGCGACCGACACGGTGCGCGTCCCGCCGGGGACCGACACGGTGATCTCGCCGACCGTCGCGCCCGCGGCGGCGGTGACGCCCTCCACCTGGGCGATCTCGGCCGCCATGGCCGGATCGACTCCGCGGACGACCAGGGCCGGCCGGACCGCGGTGACGGTGTCGGGGAGGTCGACGGGTGCGGCGGCCGGCGCGGGCGCGGTCTGGCCGGGCACGGAGGGGATGTCCGGGGGACCGGCCGCGACGGCGACGGCCCCGTGCCCCTCGCCGTGACCCTCCGGCGAGCGCATCTGCTCGAACAGGTCCGCGAAGGTCTGGTCCTGGTCGCCGTTCGTGGTCGTGACCGCCGCCTCCTGGGCGTCGACGTCCTGCGGGGTCGGCGCGGTCCCGAGCGCGGCCAGGACGGCCAACGACAGGCAGGCGGCGGCCAGTGCCGGTCGGGCCGTTCGGCGGGGGCGGTCGGGCAGGCGGCTCAAGGGGGGTCCAGGAGAGGTGTTCGTCGCGTCGCGGATCGGCGGGAACAGCCCACGACTGTATCGCCGGCCAACCCGCGGTGGCTGCGGTTCGTCGCCCAGCGTTCCCCGGATGTCACCGTTCGAACGCGCCGATCACCCGACGGTCTGCCGCACCCGATCGAGGTCGTCGGCCAGGCGGGCCCCGTCGTGGATGACCCGTCCCTCCCCCGCCCAGGGTGCGTGGACGTCGATCCAGGACCGGCACCCGCCGTAGGCCTCGATCCGCGGCAGCGTGACGGGGTCGGGCAGCGCGACGGCCTGGACCACCAGGACCTGCAGCGCCTTCTTCGGGCGGAAGTCGACGCGGTCCGCCTGGATCGACGCGTCGGTCCAGATGTGCAGGTCGGCGATCTCCGGGAGCCGGTCGGGCCGGGCCACGTCGACCGCACCGACCAGCCGCATCGCCGCACGGATCGTCACGGCATCCTCCGCCACGTCGGCGTCACCGCGCGCCAGCAGGTCGTGGTGCTCGGGACGGGTCCGCTCGGCGTGGGTGTGCGCGACGGTCGGGAACAGCAGGAACCCGCCGCCGGCCTCCGGCGTCACGAACGCCTTCTCGTGGATCCCGCCCTTGCGCAGCAGGATCGTCTGGCGGCCGTCGAGCAGCGCGTGGATCGCCGCGCCCCACTCCTTCAGGGCCAGCGCGGTCGCGGTCGGGCTGTCGGTGGTCGTCATGCCGGCTCTACGGTACGTCCCATGAGAGCCGTCGCAGTCCTCGTCGTCCTCGCCGTGCTGGTCCTCCCGGGCCCCGCCGGCGCCCAGCTGCCCACCCCGGGGGAGGGGGAGGGAGGGGAGGTCCGCGACGCCGTCGTCACCGGCGTGGAGGACACCCCGATCGTCACAGACCTGCACCTGCCGGCGGGCGCCTCCGCGGACGCGCCGGTGCCGGTGGTCCTCTCCGGTCACGGGTGGGGGGCGACGCGGGACACCGCGCTCGGCTCGACGACCGATCTGCTGCTCGCCCAGGGCTACGCGGTCGTCGTGTGGGACGCCCGCGGGTTCGGCCAGTCCGGCGGCACCGTCCAGGTCGACGCGCCCGAGTTCGAGGGGCAGGACGTCTCGGCGATCCTCGACTGGCTGGCGACCCAGCCCGAGATCGCCCTCGACGGGCCGGGTGACCCGGTCGTCGGCATGGTGGGCAACTCCTACGGCGGGGGGATCCAGCTGGCCACGGCGACGTTCGACGCACGCGTGGACGCGCTCGCCCCGCAGATCACCTGGCACGACCTCAACCGCGCCCTCCAGCCGCAGGGCGTCCTCAAGCTGGTCTGGCAGCTGCTCCTGTTCGGCCTCGGCGGTGCGACCGGCACGATCGTCGGGCTGGACCCCTCCGGACCGGCGTTCCCCCAGACGGGCACGGTCCCGCCCGAGCTCGCCGACGCGCTCACCCAGGCGCTGACCGCGAACGCCTTCGACGAGGAGCTGACGCAGTTCTTCGCCGCCCGGTCGTTCAGCGACTACGGCCCGTCGGGCCAGCTGGACGTCCCGACGCTGCTGTTCCAGGGCTCCGTCGACACCCTCTTCACGATCGACGAGGCCGTCGACACCTTCACCCACCTCCGCGACACCGGCGTGCCCACCAAGCTCGTCGTCTTCTGCGGCAGCCTGACCGACGCCGCGACCGGTGGCGCGATCACGCACGGCCAGTGCCCCTCGTTCTACGCCGACGCGGGCGACCAGCCGCGCATCGACGACATGGTGCTCCGCTGGTTCGACCGGCACCTGCGCGACCTCCCCGTCGACACCGGCCCCCCGGTCGAGTACCGCACCAACACCGGCGACTGGCACCGCGCGGACACCTGGCCGCCGCCGGGCACGGACACCCTGACCGTGCCGGTCGAGGGGACCGCGCTGACGACGAACACGCCCGGCAGCGGCCTCGGGATCCTCGCCCTCCCGGCGGTCCCGGGCAGCCCCACCGCCGTCACCGTCGAGGCCGATGCGCCCGAGCTCGCCGGCCGCCAGGTCGAGGTGGTGGGCCAACCCGTCGCCCGGCTGTCGGCGACCGGCACGGGTCTCGGCGCACACCTCTACGCGAAGCTGATCGACTCCACCCAGGGGGAGCTCCCGGCCGGCGGCAGCGCCGTCAACAACCAGGAGACGCCGATGCGCCTCGACGCGCTGTCGGCCGACCCGCAGGTGCTCGACCAGCCCATGGTCGGCGCGGCGTACACCTACGCCCCTGATGCGCCCGTGACCGTCCAGGTCGACACCCAGTCGCTCATGTACACCTTCCCGCGGACCGGGCCGGCGCAGATCGACCTGACCGGCGAGATGACGATCCCGTACCGGACCCTCGTGACCGATCGGATCGGCGGTCCGGACCGGATCGGCACCGCCGCGGAGCTCAGCCGCGACAGCGTCCTGGCCGCCGACACCGTCGTGATCGCGACGTCCACGGACTACCCCGACGCCCTAGCGGGCGCCCCGCTGGCGACCTCCCTCGGCGCCCCGCTGCTGCTCACCGGCCCCGACGCCCTGGCCGACCAGGCGCGGCGTGAGATCCTGCGGACCGGTGCGACCACGGCGGTGCTGCTCGGCGGCGAGGCCGTGATCGGCGCCGGTGTCGAGGAGGACCTGGGCGCGCTGGGCCTGACGGTCGAGCGCGTCGCCGGGCCCGACCGCTTCGCCACGGCCGCGGCCATCGCCGGGCGGCTCGACTCCACCACCGCGTACCTGGTCGAGGGCATCGACGCCGACCCCGCCCGCGGCTGGCCCGACGCGGTCTCCGCCGCCGCGCCCGCCGCCGAGGGCGGCGCGCCGGTGCTGCTGACCGACACCGACGTCCTCCCCGAGGCGACCCTCGACGCGCTCGCGGCCGGTGGCGTCACCGACGTGGTCATCGTCGGCGGCCCCGCGGCGGTGTCGAGCGCCGTCGAGGCGCACGTCGTCGACGCCGGCTACGCGGTCACGCGGCTCGGCGGCGCAGACCGGTTCGCGACCAGCGCCGCGGTCGCGGGCCTGACCCCGGGCGCGAGGACGGTGGTCGCCGCGACCGGAGGCGACTGGCCCGACGCCCTCGCCGCCGCCAGCGCCGCTGCGGCCTGGGACGCCGCGCTGGTGCTGGTCGACGGGGTGGACGCAACCCGCTCGGCGGCCACGCACGAGTTCGTCCAGACCACCGCGTTCGACCGGCTCGTCCTCGCGGGCCTGACCGCCGCGGTCGGCGAAGGGGCCGCGGCGCAGCTCACCGAGGCGGCGGACGCCGGGACCCCTCCCGCCGCGGCCGCTGTGGACCCCCCGCCCGAGCTCTAGCATCCTCACGACCATGCAGGTCAGACTCCGCAACCCCGATCGCACCGTCGAGGTGGCCGGCCCGCGCCGCGTGACCGAGGTCCTGGCCGAGCTCGACATCAACCCCGAGACCGTCCTGGTCATCGTCGGCGACGAGCTCGTGACCAGCCGGGAGACCATCGACGACGACGCCGTCGTCGAGATCCGGCCGGTGATCTCCGGCGGCGCCGGCGGAGGGGGCCGCTGCCGTCAGTGCGGTGAGCGCCCGGCGGTCATCGACATCGCCCGCCACCGGACGCGGTACTGCGGCCCGTGCTTCGTCGACCACGTCCGCACCCAGGTGCGCCACGCGATCGACGAGTACGGCATGTTCGGCTACGACGACGACATCCTCGTCGCCGTCAGCGGCGGGAAGGACTCGCTCGCGCTGTGGGACGTGCTGCTCGACATGGGGTACCGGGTGTCGGGGCTGTACCTGGGCCTCGGCATCGGCGGCTACTCGAACCGGTCCGAGCAGCTGGTGCGCGACTTCGCCGCCGCCCGCGGCGCCCGCCTGCACGTCGAGGACCTCGCCGACACCTACGGGTTCGACATCGGTGACTCCGTCGCCAACCCGCGACCGGGTGACCGGAAGCGCGGCAGGGTCGGCCGGGCCGCGTGCGGCACCTGCGGGCTGTCCAAGCGCTACGTCTTCAACAAGGTCGCGATCGAGCACGGCTACGACGTCATGGCCACCGGGCACAACCTGGACGACGAGGCCAGCCAGCTCCTCGGCAACGTCCTGCGCTGGGACACCGGGTTCATGGCCCGGCAGTCACCGTTACTGCCCGCGCGCGACGAGATGGCCCGCAAGGTCAAGCCGCTGTACCGGCTGACCGAGCGCGAGACCGCCGCGTACTGCGTCATCAAGGGCCTCGACTACGTGGTGGAGGAGTGCCCTCTCGTCGAGGGCAACACGGTCATGCGCTACAAGGACGTGCTGAACACCCTCGAGCAGGCCGCGCCGGGCACGAAGGCCCACTTCCTGTTCGGGTTCCTCGACCGCGTCCGCGACCAGCACTTCGCCGGCGCTGACGCCGCCGGCGGGACGCTCGTGCCCTGCGACGCCTGCGGGCTGCCGACCACCGCCCACGCGGAGGGTGAGACGCCCGTCTGCGCGTTCTGCCGCACCCGTGGGCGGCTGCTGGCGGTTCTCGGCGGTCCCGATCGGGATGCGCACGCAGAGGCCTCGGCATGACCCGCCACGCCGGGCACCCCGATCCGCTCAGCGTCGGGGACACCGTCATCCTCATGGACCGCAAGGGCCGCCGGTTCATGTTCGAGCTGGAGGCCGGAGGCGACTACCACTTCCACCGCGGGATCGTCCGTCACGACGACCTGATCGGCCAGCCGGAGGGGTGCACGGTCACCTCGACCATGTCGGCCGCCCTGACGGCCGTGCGGCCCACCACGACGGACTGGACCCTGAAGGCCCCCCGAGGCGCGCAGGTCGTGTACCCGAAGGACCAGGCGATGGTCGTCACCCTCGGCGACGTGGTGCCGGGTGCCGTCGTGGTCGAGGCGGGCGCCGGCTCCGGGGCGCTCACCTGCGCGCTGCTGCGGGCCGTCGGGTCCGAGGGCCGGGTGATCTCATTCGAGCGCCGCGAGGAGCACGCCGACGTCGCCCGCGCCAACGTGACCCGTCGGATGGGGGGCCAACCGGGCAACTGGGAGCTGCGCGTCGGCGACCTGGCCGACGGCCTCGCCGACCTGCGCTGCGACCGGCTGGTGCTCGACATGCTCGAGCCGTGGGCGCACCTCGACGCCGCGGCGTCGGCCGTGCACCCCGGCGGGCTGCTCATCGCCTACACGCCGACGATCACCCAGGTGATGCGCTTGCGCGAGGCCATGGACGCCGACCCCCGGTGGGGCCTGACGCAGACCAGCGAGACGCTGCTGCGCACCTGGCACGTCGACGGCCTCGCCGTCCGCCCCGACCACCGCATGGTGGCGCACACCGCGTTCCTCACCACCGCCCGCCGCATGGTGCCCCCGCCGCCGCCGGAGCCGGTCGACGCCGACGCGGTCGTCGCCGACCCCGGGCCGCGCCGACTCCCCTGACGCGGTCGGGCCGACGCCGCTCCTCAGGTTGCCGTCGTCGCGGGGGAGGTCGTCGCCCACGCAGCGTGACGCACGTACCGTGGCCGGAGGCCTTGACCCCGCCACCCCACCCTTCCCCGCACAGGGAGCCAGAGTCGTGTCACGTCCACCTGCGGCCGCAACCCGCACCCCGCGCCCGTGGGCGCACCGGAACCGGGTCGTCGGGGTCCTCGTCGTCGCGGTGCTCGTCGCCGCCGGCATGCCGGCCGCGGCCGCACCGGCCGGTGAGGTCGGGCCGCGAGACGTCCCCCGGCCGGCGGTGGACCGCGCCGCCGCGGCCGTGACCGGCGGCTACGAGCGGCTGCGCGACACGCCCGGCGCCATCCCCGGGGAGGTCCTCGTCACCTACGCCGACGACGTGGCGCAGCAGGTCGGGACCAGCGCGTCGTGGCAGTCCGTCGCCGCGGCGGGTGCCGACGACCTCCGGCCGCTCGCCGACCGGGTCGCGCTGGTCACCGCGGACGAGGCCGCCGTCGACGGGGTCGTCGCGGCGCTCGCCGACGACCCGGACGTCGTCGCGGTCGAGCCCAACATCCGGCGGGAGTTCCTCGCGGCCCCCGACGACACCAGCTACGACCTGCAGTGGGCGCACGCCCAGACCCGCGCGGAGGGGGCGTGGGACGTCGCCACCGGCCGGGGGGCCACCGCGCCGCTGATCGCGATCCTCGACTCCGGTGTCGACGCCACCCACCCCGACCTCGACGGGGTCGTGGTGTCCTCCCTCCGCTCCGTCGACGGCCGGGTCATCCCGGGCGCCCCGTCGAACGACCCGTGCGGCATCGGCCACGGGACCGCGGTCGCGGGGTCCGCGGCCGCCCGCGGCGACAACGACTTCGGGGTCGCCGGGGTGCTGTGGGAGGCGCGGGTGATCGACATCGCCCTGACCTCCCCGGAGAACGGCTGCCCGGGCGGTCCGTCCGACGACGACACGATCACCGCCATGGCTCACGTCACCCGGTTGGCGGAGCCGCCGCTCGCGATGAACCTGTCGCTCGGCGCCAGCCTCACGGCGTGCTCGCAGGCCTACCAGGCAGCGGCGGACCAGGCGCGGGCCGCGGGCATCGCCGTGGTCGCCGCTGCGGGCAACGACGGCACCTCGCGCACGTCGGTGCCCGCGTCCTGTGACGGGGTCATCTCCGTCGCCGCCACGACCGCGGACGGCACCCGCGCCAGCTACTCCCAGACCAACCCGCAGGTGGACTTGGCCGCCCCCGGTGGCGATCTGCGGGGACCGATCACGAGCTGCCCGACCTTCGAGCAGCTCGTCGCCCAGATGGTCGTCACCACGAGCGACCGGGACGCCGTCAGCGTCATCGGCGGCTGCCCTGACTACGTCGATCCGAGCGGCCACCGGCTGCGGGGCATCAGCGGCACGTCGTTCGCGTCCCCGTACGTGGCCGCCGCGATCGCGCTGATCCGCCAGGTCGCGGCGGACCGCGGGCAACCCCTCAGCCCCGACCAGGCCGAGGCGATCATCGAGGCGACTGCCCAGGACGTCGGCGCGCCCGGGCGGGACTGCGACCTCGGGTGGGGGATCCTCGACCTCGACGCCGCCGTCGACGCGACCGTCGCGGGTGAGCGCCCACCGCTCCAGCCGGACGCGCCGATCGGGACCGGTGGCTGCGGCCAGCCCGCCGCGTCCTGCAGCGGCGCCCTCGCGGCCGACGGCGGGCCGATCCGGCGCGTGGCGGACACCGGCAGCGCCACCACCCCCGTGTGCCAGGCGGTGGCCATGTCACAGGTCGTCCTGGCCGACGGGCAGTCCCCCTTCGCCGTCATCGCACGCAGCGACGACTTCGCCGACGCGCTGGCCGGCTCCGCGCTGGGGCTCGGCATCGGCCCGCTGCTGTTCACCTCGAGCACCGGCGAGCTCGACCCCCGGACCGAGGCAGAGCTCCGGCGGGTGCTCGACTTCGACGACGGCCGTCCCAGCGCGTTCATCATGGGCGGGACCGCTGCGATCCCCGCAGCGGTCGACAGCCGTCTCGAGTCCCTCGGCATCAACCCGGTCCGCATCGCCGGGGACGGACGTGAGGCCACGGCGGCCGCCGCCGCCCGAGCGGTGCGCCAGCTGGTCGCCGATGCGCCGTTCGAGACCCGCGACCACGCCTTCGTCGCCTACGGGCGCGACTTCGCCGACGCGGTGGCGGCCGGCCAGATGGCGGCCTACTACGGCATCCCGGTCCTGTTGACGAACCGCGACGGCCTGCACCCGGTCACGGCCGAGGAGCTCGCGCGGCTCGCGCCGGAGCGGGTGTGGGCCCTGGGCGGCGACGCGGTCATCGCCGACCAGGTCATCGACGACATCGACGACCTCGGGTTCAGCGTGGAGCGCCTGGCGGGCGACACCCGCATCGGGACGGCGATGGCGATCCGCGACGCCTACCTCGACGAGATGGCGGTCGACGGCGTGGACTCCGGTGGGGTCGTCAACGTCGCCGTGAACGTCCGCCACAACTTCAACGACGTCCTGTCCGCCTCGTTGCTCGGCGGGCACGGCGCGGTGTTCGTGCCGCTCGAGGACCCGGGCCCCACCTCACCGGTCCGCGATGAGGTGCGCGAGGGTGTCTGCGGGGCCGGTGGCAACCTGTTCGTCGTCGGCGGCCGCGACCGCATCAGCGACGCCACCGCCGACGAGGTGTACGCGATCACCCAGGGTCAGCGCTGCTGACGACGGCTGTCATACTGTCGGGCCAGGCCAGCTCGTGGGACCCAGCCCGTGAGGAGCCAGCCGGTGACGAAGAGGAGGCGTGAGATGTCCGCAAGTCCCTCTGACCACGACGCCGACGCACGCGACCAGGTGCGCGCGCTCCGCGAGCGCATCGCCCTGCTCGAGGAGGAGGCCGCGACGCTCCGCCGCCGGCTCGAGGACTCGCCGAGCCGCGTGCGCGCGCTCGAGGAGCGGCTCATGGACGCGAAGTCCCAGCTCAACGGCGCGATGGCCCAGAACGGCAAGCTGGCTGACACCCTGCGGGACGCGCGCGAGCAGATCGTCGGGTTGAAGGAGCAGGTCGAGAAGCTCGCCTCCCCGCCCAGCGGCTACGGCGTCTACCTGGGGCCGGGCCCCACCGACGAGACCGTCGAGATCTTCACCCAGGGCCGCAAGCTGCGCGTCAACGTCAGCCCCGACATCGAGGTGGCCGATCTGCGCCAGGGCCAGGAGCTCGTGCTCAACGAGGCCCTCAACGTGGTCGAGGCGGCCACCTTCGAGATCGTCGGCGAGGTCATGGCCCTGAAGGACGTCATGGGCGACGGCCGGCTGCTCGTCATCGGCCACACCGACGACGAGCAGGTCGTGCGGATGGCCGACCAGCTCGACGGGGTCCCCCTCCGGGCCGGCGACCACGTCCTGGTCGAGACCCGCTCGGGGTACGCCCTCGAGAAGCTCGAGCGGCCCGAGGTCGAGGAGCTCGTCCTCGAGGAGGTCCCCGACATCGCCTACACCGACATCGGCGGCCTCGGTCCGCAGATCGAGGCGATCCAGGACGCCGTCGAGCTGCCGTTCCTCCACGCCGACCTGTTCGTCGAGCACGAGCTCAAGCCCCCGAAGGGCATCCTGCTGTACGGCCCGCCCGGCTGCGGCAAGACGATGATCGCGAAGGCGGTGGCCAACTCCCTCGCCAAGCGGGTGGCGGAGAAGGAGGGCCGCGCAGACGCGAAGAGCTACTTCCTCAACATCAAGGGCCCCGAGCTGCTCAACAAGTACGTCGGCGAGACCGAGCGTCACATCCGGCTGGTCTTCCAGCGCGCCCGCGAGAAGGCGTCGTACGGCACGCCGGTGATCGTGTTCTTCGACGAGATGGACTCGATCTTCCGCACCCGCGGATCGGGGGTGTCCTCGGACGTCGAGACGACGATCGTCCCGCAGCTGCTGAGCGAGATCGACGGGGTCGAGACGCTGAAGGACGTCATCGTCATCGGCGCGTCCAACCGCGAGGACATGATCGACCCGGCGATCCTGCGGCCCGGCCGGCTGGACGTGAAGATCAAGATCGAGCGGCCCGACTCCGACGCCGCGCGCGAGATCTTCCGGATCTACCTGCACGGCGGCCTGCCGCTCCACCCCGACCTCGTCAAGGAGCACGGCTCCGAGGACGCCGCGTGCGATGCGCTGGTCGCCCAGACCGTCTACCGGATGTACGCCGAGGACGAGGCCAACCGGTTCCTCGAGGTGACCTACGCCAACGGGGACAAGGAGATCCTGTACTTCAAGGACTTCAACTCCGGCGCCATGATCGAGAACGTCGTCGCGCGGGCGAAGAAGCTCGCGATCAAGCGGTACCTCGACGAGGGGCAGAAGGGGATCAAGGCCGAGGACCTCCAGGTCGCGATCCGCGACGAGTTCAAGGAGAACGAGGACCTCCCCAACACCACGAACCCCGACGACTGGGCGCGCATCAGCGGCAAGAAGGGCGAGCGCATCGTCTACGTCCGCACGCTCATCGGCGACGGCACCGAGCCGGGCAAGTCGATCGAGAACGTCCAGACCGGCCAGTACCTGTAGGACCGCGCCGTGGCGCGCGGCCCGGATGACTCACGAGGGAGGGCGTGAGCCGGTGCACACCTCAGCTCCGGGCGACCACGAGGCCGCGGTCGACCACATGCTCGAGATCATCCGCTGCCACCTGGGCATGGACATCGCGTTCGTGTCGAGCGTCGGCCGGGGTCGCCGGGTGTTCCGCCACGTCGCCCCGGCCGAGGCGCACCCGGAGGTCAAGGTCGGTGCGAGCCACGCGCTCCAGGCGACCTACTGCACCCTGGTGATCGAGGGGGCGCTGCAGCCCCTGACCCCCGACACCGGTGCGGTCCCCGCCCTGGCCGAGATGCCCGTCACCGACGAGCTCGGGATCGGCGCCTACGCCGGCGCGCCGATCCGGCTCACCGACGGGCGGGTCTACGGCACCCTCTGCGCCTTCAGCCACGACCGCCACGACTTCGACGCCGAGGACGTCCACGCCCTCGAGCTGGCGGCCGCCCTCATCGCCCAGCGGCTGAGCGGCTTCGCGCCCCGCCGCGAGGACGTGGCGCCGCTGGACGGCCCCCCTCCCCGGCCGGCGTTCGAGGACCCGCTCCGGATGCTGTTCCAGCCCGTCGTGGATCTGCGGACCGGCGTCGAGGTGGGCTACGAGGCGCTGGCGCGGTTCCCCCGGGAGGCCGTCAACGACCCCTCGTCCTGGTTCGCCCTGGCCGAGCGGCTCGAGGTCGACGCCGTCTTGCAGGGGCATGCCGCCACCTCGGCGCTGGCCCAGCTCGGCTCGGTCCCCGAGGGGAGGTGGATGGCGGTCAACGTCAGCGAGCGTGCGCTGGTCGACCCCGCGGTGCGGGCGATCCTGGGGGATCACCCCGGCCAGCGGATCCTCCTCGAGCTCACCGAGCACGCCTCCACCCGTGACCAGCGCGAGGTCGAGGGGATCCTGGCCGGGTTGCGCTGCGCCGGCGTCCGGCTGGCCCTCGACGACGTGGGCGCCGGGTACTCCGGTCTCGACCGGGTGCTCCGGCTGCAACCCGACGTCATCAAGCTGGACCGCAGCCTGGTGACCGGCGTGTGGGAGGACGTACGCCGCCAGGCGATGGTGCAGGCCTTCACCACCTTCGCCCGCTCGACCGGGGTCGAGGTGATCGCCGAGGGCATCGAGACCCAGGAGGACGCGGACGCCCTGCGCGTTCTCGGGGTGCACATGGGGCAGGGCTTCTTCCTCGGCCGCCCGAGCGAGGCGCCCTGGGTCGACGTGATCTGACGGCCGAGGTTCGCCGGGTCCCGCCACGGGGTATGTGCGAGCGACCAGCACCAGGGGGAACGGGGATGTCATGGCCGTCGACGCGGCGGAGACGACGATCGACCGCTCGGACGAGGAGGGGACGGGCGCCCTCAAGCGGGTCGTGGGCAGCCGCCTGCTGTTCTTCTTCATCGTCGGGGACATGCTCGGCGGCGGGATCTACGCCCTGGTGGGGGAGGTCGGGGGTGAGGTCGGCGGCGCCATCTGGGCGGCGTTCCTCGCCGCCTTCGTCATGGCCTCCCTGACCGCCTTCGCCTACGTCGAGCTGGTGACCAAGTACCCCCGGGCCGCCGGTGCCGCCCTGTACGTCAACCGCGCGTTCAAGCGTCCGTTCGTCACGTTCGTCGTCGCCTTCATCGTGATGGCGTCCGGCCTGACCTCGGCAGCGACGTTGGCCCGCGGGTTCGCCGGCGACTACCTGACCGCGTTCGTCGACGCGCCGGTCGTGCTGTCGGCGATCGCGGTGCTGGTGGTCCTCGCCCTCGTCAACCTGTGGGGGGTCGGGGAGTCCGTCAAGCTCAACGTCGCCTTCACCCTGATCGAGATCGTGGGGCTCATGATCATCGTGGGCGTGGGCATCGCGGCGCTCACCGGGGGAGGGGGAGGCGGCTCGGAGGTCGACCTGTCCCGGAACCTCGAGTTCGCCGGGGACTCGAGCCCGTGGTTGGTCGTGCTCGCCGGGGCGTCCCTGGCCTTCTACGCACTCATCGGCTTCGAGGACTCCGTGAACCTGGCCGAGGAGGTGCGCCGCCCCTCCCGCGCGTTCCCGATCGCCCTGTTCGGCGGCCTGGTGGCGGCCGGGGTGATCTACGTGGTGGTGACCGTGGTGGCGTCCGCGGTCGTGCCGACCGATGCGCTGGCGGACAGCGACGGGCCGCTCCTCGAGGTCATCAGGCGGGGACCAGGTGGCGTGAGCGAGGAGCTGTTCAGCGCCATCGCCCTCTTCGCGCTGGCCAACGGCGCGCTGATCAACATGATCATGGCATCCCGGTTGATGTACGGGATGTCGGAGGAGGGGATCCTCCCACCGGTGTTCGGGAAGGTCCTGCCGGGCCGGCGGACACCGGTGGTCGCGATCGCGCTCAGCGCGGTGATCGCGATCGTCCTGGCGATCACGGGCGACCTGGGGGACCTCGCGGACACCACGGTCCTGCTGCTCCTGCTCGTCTTCGCCGTCGTGAACGTCTCGGTGCTGGTCCTGCGGCGGGAGTCGGTGGGCCACGACCACTACGTCGCCCCGACCGCGCTCCCGGCCCTGGGTGCCGTCGTCAGCCTCGGCCTCGCGACGCAGAACGAGGCCGGGACCTGGCTGCGCGCCGGCCTGCTGGTCGCCCTCGGACTCGTCCTGTGGGCGGTCAACCGCGCGCTCGGCGGGGAGGGGCGCCGACCGGACGCCGAGGAGATCACACTCGACGTGTAGGGCGGCGGGTGGTGGTCCGGGTCGGGGTCGGGGTCGGGGTGCCCATCCGGGGGTCTGTCGGGTTCGTTGCGCGGAACGAGACGAAGGCGACAGACCCCGGCGAGGTGGGGGCGCGACAGATCCCTGGGGTGGGGCGGGCACCCACGCCGGCCCCCCGACTCCGACCGATCAGCCCGACGAGGCCTTCAGCGCCTGCTCCAGGTCGGCCAGGATGTCGTCGATGTGCTCGATGCCGACGCACAGGCGGATCATGTCCGGGGTGACCCCCGCCGACGCGAGCTCGTCCTCGGTCAGCTGGCGGTGGGTCGTCGAGGCCGGGTGGGCGGCGAGCGACTTGGTGTCCCCGATGTTGACCAGACGGGTGAACAGCTCGAGGGCGTCGTAGAACCGCTCGCCGGCCTCGAACCCTCCCTCGATCCCGAACGTCAGCAGCGCCGACGGCCGGCCACCGGTGTACTTCTGCGCCATCTGGTGGTACCGGGAGGACTCGAGCCCGCCGTACTCCACCCACGTGACCCGCTCGTGGGCCTCGAGGAACTCGGCGACGGCCTTCGCGTTCTCGGTGTGCCGCTCCATCCGCAGGTTGAGCGTCTCGATGCCCTGCATGATCTGCCAGGCGTTGAAGGGCGACACCGCCGCGCCGGTGTTGCGCAGCGCGACCGTCCGGGCCCGGCCGATGAAGGCCGCCGGCCCGAGCGCGTCGGAGTACACGACGCCGTGGTACGCGGGCTCCGGCTCGGTGAACTGCGGCCAGCGGCCGGCGTCGGCGGTCCAGTCGAAGTTCCCGCCGTCGACGATGGCACCGGCCACCGTGGTGCCGTGCCCACCCATGTACTTCGTCAGCGAGTGCACGACGATGTTCGCGCCCCAGCTGATCGGCTTGAGCAGCGCCGGCGTCGGGACGGTGTTGTCCACCACGACGGGCACGCCCTTGGCACGGGCCATCTCCACGATGGCCTCGAGGTCCGGGAGGTTCCCGGCGGGGTTGCCGATCGTCTCGCAGTACACCGCTCGGGTGCGGTCGTCGACCAGGGCCTCCAGGTCCTCCGCCGAGTCGCTCTCGGCGAAGCGCACGTCGATGCCCATGTCCGGGAGCATGTGGGTGAACAACGTGAACGTCCCGCCGTAGAGCTGGGGGACGGTCACGATGTTGTCGCCCGACTTGGCGAGGGTCAGGATCGCGTAGGTGATCGCCGCCTGGCCCGAGCTGGTGGCGAGTGCCGCGACCCCGCCCTCGAGCGCGGCGACCCGCGCTTCGAGGACCTCCTGGGTCGGGTTCATGATCCGCGTGTAGATGTTGCCCGGCACCGCCAGGTTGAACAGGTCCGCGCCGTGCTGGGCGTTGTCGAACTCGTAGGCGACCGTCTGGTAGATCGGCACGGCCACCGACTTCGTGGTCGGCTCGGGGTCGTACCCGGCGTGCAGGGCGATGGTCTCGTCGCGCATGGGATCCTCAGGGCTCGGTGGATGGCTCCCCCGCAGCCTCGACGGTGCCGGCGTCGTCCGCCAGTGGGTAATCGGTGGGATCCCCACCCGAGCTCCGCAGCCCCTCGAGTCGAGCGGTCAGGTCCATCCAGCCGCAGAAGGGCTGGGCGTCCGAGCCGTCGAGCCGGGTGAGCGTCCCCTCGATGGGCGCTGCACCCGGCACGATCGTCAGGAGCACGCGGACCGGGTCGGGATCACCCGCCCTCGACACACCCCTGCAGCGCGGTGATGGCCGCCTCGGCGATCGCCGGGTCATCAGGTTCGGCGTCGAAGTTGCCGGCCAGCTGGTCGATCTGGTCGGCGTCGAGCTCCTCGGCGAGGGCGTCGTAGATGCAGCCCGCCGTCTCCTCGTCGAGCTCGCCGCCGCTGCCCTCTGCGGCCGCGTCGATGAACGCCTGCCGGTCGCCGTCGTCCGCGCCGCCGCAGGCGGCCAGGCCGAGGACCAGCGCCACGGCGGTCAGGAGGGTCGATGTGCGTCGGATCATGGGATGTGCCTTCCGTTCGGTGGTGGGTGAGGGGTCACGGCTGCTCGGTGACGGTCGCGACGAAGGCGCCGTCGACGTGGCGGACGGGGTTGGACGGCCCGGGCTCGCGCCCGGTGGAGGTCACGGTCCCGCAGATCACCCCGTCGCCGATGTGGGTGAGCTCGACGGCGTTGTCGCGGTTGAGGGGGCGGTTCGACCCGTCGGCGGTGAAGAGGTTGAGGGCCGACAGGCCCATGCCCTCTGTCGGCGCGAAGACGTCGTCGGTGAAGGTCACGCCGTAGGTGCCGAGCGGGAACTCCGTCGCGCCCTCCGGCGGTCCCTCGAAGAGCATCGTGACGTGCGCCTCCCCCTCGGGCGGTGCGCCCGGCGAGGCCCAGGACTCCCCGAGCGCCACCGGGTCGGCCGTGGGGTCGGTGGTCAGCGTGCCGCCCAGGGTGGGCCCGAAGCCGCTGCCGTCCAGGTCGAGGACGAAGTGGCCGCCGGCGAAGGTGGTCTCGGGGAGGAGCTCCTCGTCCGGGAAGTCCAGGCTGACCTGGGTGATCGACAGCGTCGTCTCCGCCGGGCAACCCTCCACCCCTTCCCCGGGACCGTCGCCACCCGCCGCGGCCACCTCCTCGGTGGGCACGGCGTCGGTCGCGACGGCGTCCGTCGCCGCCGCGTCGGCCTCGACCAGGGTGCCCGTGCCGGTCGTGTCCGTGGCGGACGGCGATGCCTCGCCGGCGGTCGACGTCGATGCGGGGTCCACCTCGTCGGGCGGGCCGGCGTCAGCCGTGCGGTCGTCGCTCCCGCCGCACGCGGTGAGGATCAGGACGGTGGTGAGGCCGAGGGCGAGGTGCCGCCCGCGGTGGCCTGGTCGGTGGGTGTGGGATGCCATGGCGGCAGCATCCCGTCGCGCCGGCGCGCGGGCATCAGGGACCCACCCCTAACCTGGTCAGCCGAGCGCGTCGGGGAGCTCCTGCCGCGAGGCGATGCCGAGCTTCCGGTAGGTCGCCGACAGGTGCACCTCGACGGTCTTGCGGGTCACGTAGAGCGTCTCGGCGATCTCCCGGTTCGATCGCCCCTCCACCGCCAGCCGCGCCACCCGCAGCTCGGAGGGGGTCAGCGCATCGCGGCCGCTGATCGCGAGTCGGGGTTGGCGCGCCCCTGAGGCCTCCAGCTCCTCGACCGCCGAGCGGGCGAGGGCGGCGGCTCCGGCGGTGCGGGCGGCGTCGAGTCCGGCTCGCAGCACCTCCCGGGCCTGGCGGCGGCGGCCGGCACGGCGGAGCGCCGCACCGCGCGCCACCTGCACGCGCGCCTGCTCGAGACGGGCCTCGGACCCCTCGACGACCCCCTCCGCCTCATCGAGCGCCGTGATCTGCTCGTCGAGGTCGGCGGACACCGCGGCGACCGCCCGCAGGGCGGCCGCCAGGGGGCGTGCGGCGCCGAAGTGACGGGCTCGCCCCAGCTGCTCGGCGGCGAGGTCGACCGCGACGCCGTGATCTCCGCCGGCCCGCCGTGCGCGAGCCAACCCGTTGCGCCAGTCGTGCACCGGTCCGTCCCCTCCGGCGGCCGTGTGGACGGCGGCGGCGGCGGTGTAGGCCTCGACGGCCTCGTCGACCCGCCCACCGGCGAGGGCCAGCCGGCCCACGGATTCGAGGTAGGAGCCGAGGAACGGGGTCCGCACGTCGGTCACGGCGGGGTCGGGCAGGCTGGTCGCCGCCGCGGCCGCAGCCAGGTCCCCCCGCTCGAGCGCCGCCTCCGCCAGCACGTGGTGGGCCGCGACGAGCGCCGGTCGCGGCACGGACGGGAGCTCGTCCGCGAGCTCGACGGCCCAGGCCGCATCAGCCACCGCGTCCGCGATGCGCCCGGCGAAGAGCAGCAGGAAGCCGCGGAGGGGGAGCAGCCCGACGTGGGCGGCGAGGGCACCCCGCACCCGCACCTCTGCCATGGCGTGGTCCAGGAGCTCGAGCGCGTCGACGTAGCGGTCGCCGCACAGCAGGGCCCCGACCAGCGGTTGCAGCACGACCATCCCGAGCGCCCGGAGGTCGTCGTCGCCGCCCCGTGCCGCCGTCGCGAGCGCGAGGATGCGTTCGACGTGGAGGTCCCCCGCGAGCGCGCGATCACCCGCCGCGATGGCGAGGAGCATGCGGTCCGCGAGGTCCGGCGCGGGTGGCGGTGAGCCGACCAGCCCCGCCAGCCGCGCCTCGGCGTGCGCCGCGGGCTCGCCGGCCATGCGCGCCGCGATCAGGTGCCCGGCCACGAGCCTCGCCTCGACCTCCGGCACGGCAGGGGCGTCCGCCACCAGGCGTGCCACCCCTGCGGCGTACGCGCGCGTCGCGCGCCGGTACCACCCGGCGGCGTAGAGGACCTCGCCCAGGGAGACGGCGTCTGGGAGATCCCCGACCCCGTCCACGGCGGCGGCCAGGCGGGCGGTCGGCGACGAGGAGGTCGACGGCGGCGTCGGCCGTCGCCTCCACCCGGGGGTCGCCCACCGCCGCCTCGGCAGCGGCGAGGGTCGTCAGGAGCGCGCCGCGGGTGGTCCGGTCGGAGGCGGCGGCGAGGGCGCACCGGAGCAGCTCGACCGCCCGGTCGGGTGCGCTGCGCAGCAGGTCGCGGTCGGCGGCCCTGCGGAGGGCCTCGACCGCCCACGGCTCGGTGACCGGGTCGGCGGCGAGCAGGTGGGAGGCGACGTCCTCGTCCGGTGCGCCGGCAGCCTGGGCCCAGGCCGCTGCCCGCCCGTGGAGCCAGCGGCGCCGGGCCGTCCCGACGTCGTCGAGCACGACCTCGCGGATGATCGGGTGGGCGAAGCCGAGGGCGGGTCCGGCGTCGAGCAGGTCGGCGCTGGCCAGGTCGTCGATGAGCTCGGTCACCCGCTCCGACGACAGGCCGGTGAGCGCCGCGACCGAGGGGACCGAGGCCTGCGGACCCAGCACCGCGACGGCGGCGGCGACGTCCGCGGCGCCTGGACCGCTCTGGCCGAGCCGGACCAGCATCGACGTGCGGATCCCGTCCGGGCGCAGGTCGCCGATCCGTGACGCGGCTGCCTCGTCGGGCACGATGTGGGCGGTGCGGACCGCCGTGGTCACCTCGTGGCACAGGAAGGGGTTGCCCGCGACCGCCCCCGCGACGGCGCTGCAGAACCTGTCGTGCGCGTCGGGCAGGACGTGGCGCACCACCGCCCGGATCGCCCCGTCGCTCAGCGCCGGGACGTCGACCCGCGCGATCGAGGGGTGCACGTGCAGGTGGTGGAGCAGCTGCTGGTGCTCGGTCGGCACCGGTTGGCCGGTGCGGGCGGCCAGCGCCATCCCGACCCGGTGGCCCTCCAGGCGGGAGGCGAGGAAGGCCAGCAGCCGCAGGCTCGCCGCGTCAGCCCAGTGGACGTCGTCGACGACCAGCAGGAGGGGCGTGCGCTCCGCCGCGTTCGCGACCGCCCAGTGGAGGGCGTGGAGCAGGGCGAGGGGATCAGCCGCACCGCCCGGCGTGCCGTCGGGCACCTCCGGCGTGGCGTGGAGCAGGAGGGGGCCGGCCAGCGTCGCGGCGCCGTGGAACGTCGCCGCCGCGTCCACCCGGCGGGCGAGCGGCCCGAGCAGCTGGATCGCGACGCCCCACGGGTGGGCCTGCTCGAGGGCGTCACCGCGCGCGGACAGCACGGCCAGGCCCTCGCCGGCGTGCGCGGTCGCGTGCTGGAGCAGCGTCGTCTTCCCCACCCCCGCGGGGCCGACCAGGAGGACCGTGGCCCCGCGGCCGAGGTCGGCACCGTCCACCGCCTCTCCCAGCGCCGCCAGCTGGTCGGCGCGCTCGAGCAGCGGGGTGCGGGGGTCTCCGCCGGCCCCCGACCCGCTCGGCGCGTGACCGCTGGCGCCCATGCCCGCGGAGGCTACTCCACGCGGGTTCGAGGGGGTGTGGCCGCGGTTAGGCTGGGACGGTCATGGCCATCACCAAGTACATGGGCACCGAGACCGAGTTCGGGATCGCCGTCATCGGCCGCCCTGACTTCAACCCGGTGCTGGCGTCCTCCCTGGTCGTGAACGCCTACGCGTCCGATGGCCGGAACCGCGCCCGCTGGGACTACGAGGACGAGGACCCCCTGCGGGACGCCCGCGGGTACACCCAGCCGGGCGCCCACGAACCGGCCCCGGAGGACGACATCGGGCTGGCGAACTCGATCCTCACCAACGGGGCCCGGTTCTACGTCGACCACGCCCACCCCGAGTACTCCTCCCCGGAGGTGTCGAACCCGCTCGACGCGGTGGTGTGGGACAAGGCGGGGGAGCGGATCCTCGAGGTCGCCGCGCGGAAGGCGGCGCCGCTGGTCCCGGGCCACGAGGACGGCAACCCCGGCCGGATCCTGATCACCAAGAACAACACCGACGGCAAGGGCGCCGCCTACGGGATGCACGAGAACTACATCGTCGACCGGGCGACCCCCTTCGGCGAGATCGTGCGGCAGCTGACCCCGTTCTTCATCACCCGCCAGTCGATGGTGGGTGCCGGACGGGTCGGCACGGAGTTCCCGTCCGCCGAGGTCGACTACCAGGTCAGCCAGCGGGCGGACTTCTTCGAGGTCGAGGTCGGGCTCGAGACCACGCTCAAGCGCCCGATCATCAACACACGCGACGAACCGCACGCGGACCCCGACCGGTTCCGCCGCCTCCACGTCATAATCGGCGACGCGAACATGAGCGAGGTCTGCACGTACCTCAAGCTGGGCTCGACGGCGTTGGTGCTGTCGATGGTGGAGGACGGGTTCCTGCCGGCGGCGCCCACGGTCGCGAACCCCGTGAAGACCCTCCACCGGGTCAGCCACGACCTGACCTGCGCACGCCCCATCGAGCTGAGGGACGGTCGGCGCGTGCGACCGACCGAGCTCCAGTGGCACTACCTCGAGTGGGCCCAGAAGTGGGTCGAGACCCGGGATGCCCCGGACTGGGCTCCGGCCCTGCTGCGGACCTGGGAGCGGATCCTGACCACGCTCGAGGACGACCCGATGTCCCTCGACGGCGTGGTCGACTGGGTCACCAAGTACCGGATCATGCAGCGCTACGTCGAGCGGGACGGCCTGTCCTGGGACGACGGGAAGCTGAAGCTGATCGACATCCAGTACCACGACGTGCGGCGGGACAAGGGGCTGTACAACCGCCTCGTCGCGACCGGCCGCTGCGAGACCCTGGTCGCCGAGGACGAGGTGCGCGCGGCGGTCACCACCCCGCCGGAGGACACCCGGGCCTGGTTCCGCGGCCGCTGCCTCGAGAAGTTCCGGGACGCGGTGACCGCCGCCGGATGGGACTCGATGATCTTCGACGTGGGCGGGGAGACCCTCCAGCGGGTGCCGATGATGGATCCCGGCCGGGGGACCAGGGCGATGACCGGTGCGCTGATCGACGGCGCCGACACCGCCCGCCAGCTGCTCGACCAGCTGCAGGGGTGACCCGGACCCGGCTGACGGCGCGCGGGCGGTTCGTGGTCGCGTTGCTCGCCGCGTTCCTGCTGGTCGGGGCCGCCCGCGTGGTGGGCGGTGGCGATCCAGCGCGGACCCTGGTGCGGGCCGGGGTGGGGGAGAAGGCTGTCGTCGTCCAGACGCTCCAGGGCGAGGCCACCTGGTACGGGCCGGGCCTGCCCGCGGACGCGGTGACCGCGTCGGGGTCGCCGTTCGACCCGACCGCGCTGTCCGCGGCGCACGGCAGCCTCGAGTTCGGGACCCAGGTGCGGGTCACCCGCCCGGAGACCGGCGCGTCGGTCGTGGTGACGGTCGACGACCGCCTCCCCGACGGCGGGCCGGGGAGGATCGACCTGACCCGCGCGGCGGGGGAGCGGCTGGGCATCATCGAGGCCGGCCGCGCCCCGGTGACCCTGGAGGTGCTGGCACCGGCGGGCCAGTAGACTCCCGGTGACGTCAGACCCCCCAGGAGGCTGCGATGAGCGACGGCGGACAGGTCCGCAAGCAGAAGGGCAAGCAGACCGAGGAGCAGGAGTCCACGGTCGAGCAGGACGCCCCCGAGGTCGACACCTCCGACGTGGACGACCTGCTGGACGAGATCGACGGCGTCCTCGAGGAGAACGCCGAGGAGTTCGTCAAGAACTACGTCCAGAAGGGCGGCCAGTAGCGCAACCGGCCGGCCCGGAGATGTCGCCGGGTCGCCGTCGCGGGATCGACGTACCGTCGAAGACCGGGCTTATCGAGGCCCCAGGTGAGGGCAGAGGACCCACCAGGCTCCGTGTGCTCCTCGTGGACCCGTAGACGTGCCACGTGGTGGGGTTCATCCATGACGCGACCGCGGCGTCCGCGGCCTGTCGTCACGGTGGTGCGGTGGTCAGCGCAGTCTGATCAGCCCTCGGTCGACCGCGGCTGCGACGGCGGCGGTGCGGGTGTCGACGTCGAGCTTGGCGAAGATGTGGACCAGGTGGGTCTTGACGGTGGCTTCGCTGATGTGCAGCCGGCGGGCGATCGCCCGGTTGCCGAGCCCCTCGGCGACCGCGTCGAGCACCTCGAGCTCCCGGGTGCTCAACGCGTCGCGTGGGGGCTGGCGGACGCGGTCCACCAGCCGCGACGCGACGGTCGATGCCAGCACGGTCTCTCCCGCCGCCGCCGAGCGGATCGCGTCGAACAGCTCCTCGGGCGGGGCGTCCTTCAGCCGGTAGCCGACGGCGCCTGCCTCTAGCCCGGACAGGATGTCAGCGTCGGTGTCGTAGGTCGTGAGGATGATGACCCGTGGCGACGCGTCGAGCTCGGTGAGCCGTCGGGTGGCGGCTGCGCCGCCGATGCCCGGCATCTGCAGATCCATCAGCACCACGTCGGGCAAGTCGAGCACCGCCCGTCCGACGGCCTGCTCGCCCGTGGCGGCCTCACCGACCACCGCGAGGTCGGGCTGGCTGTCGATCACGGCCCGCAGTCCGCTGCGGACGACGGGATGGTCATCGACGATCAGGATCCGGATCACTCGGGCCTCCGGGGGATCGCAGCCATCACCGCCGTGCCCTCGCCGCGGGCGCTCTCCACGACGAGCGTTCCCCCGACGTCGCGGAGCCGCTCGCGCATGACCTGCAAGCCGAACCCCGACCCGTCGGCGCGGGCCCGGACGGCGTCGGGGTCGAACCCGACGCCGTCGTCGACCACGTCGAGCGCGGTGCAGTCGTCGAGGTAGGACAACGTCACCCGCACGTCGTGGGGGCGCCCGTGGGTCGTCGCGTTCGCCAACGCCGACTGCGCGACACGGAGCAGCGCGAGCTCGTGGGCGACCGGCAGGCGCTGGGGCTGGCCCACCACACGGAAGTCGACGTCGACGCCGCGGGCGGCCGCGGTCCTCCGGTCGAACCATCGTTGCCGACGACCCCATCCGACGATGGATGGCGCCGCTCACGACGGCGTCGAGCATCGGTGCGGAAGCGTCGGAGGAGGCAGATGATGTTCGTCGGCTTGCGCGATCTGTGGTTCGCCCGAGGTCGGTTCGCGTTGATGACCACGGTCGTGGCGCTGGTCGCCCTGCTCGTCGTCATGCTGTCGGGCCTGACCGCCGGGCTCGGTGCGGAGAACACCTCCGCCATCGCGGGCCTTGACGCCACCCACATCGTGTTGCAGGACACCAGCGACGGGCCCTCGTTCGAGCAGAGCCGATTCGGCGCTGCAGCGGTGGACGCCTGGGCATCGCGACCACGGGTGGCCGCGGCTGCACCGCTCGGCATCAGCCGCGCCAACCTGACGACTGGCGACACCGACATCGGCGTGGTCCTGTTCGGCGTCGATCCGGCCGACGCCGCGGCACCCGCGAGCTTGGACCACGACACCACGGTCGTGGTGCCACGCAGCCTCGCCGACGACCACGACCTCGCCGTCGGCGACCACGTCGCGATCGGTGACACGGCCCTGACCGTGGCGGGCACGACCGACGACGCGTCGTTCTCCCACTCGCCCGTGGTGTGGGTCGACCTGTCGGACTGGAACCGGCTCGCCGGCGCCCACGGTGCCGTCACCGCGATCGCCCTCGACGCACCCGACGGCCTGGACGGGGTCGCCCCGGTCGCCGGGACCACGGTCCAGTCCGTGGGCGACAGCTTCTCCGCGATCGGCAGCTACGCGGAGGAGAACGGGTCGCTGCAGATGATCCGCGGGTTCCTCCTGGTCATCTCGGCTCTCGTGATCGGTGCCTTCTTCACCGTGTGGACGATGCAGCGACGCCACGACATCGCGATCCTCAAGGCGATGGGCGCCTCGACGCGGTACCTGCTCGGCGACGCCCTCGGCCAGGCCGTCATCGTGCTGACCACCGCTGCCGTGGTCGGGGGTGGCATCGGGTACGGCATCGGCCGTCTGGTCTCGAGCACCGTCCCGTTCGTCTCCACGGCCACCACCACCGTGGCACCGCTGCTCGCCCTCGTGGTGATCGGCCTGCTCGGCGCGGTCGTGGCCGTGCGCTCCATCACCACCGTCGACCCGCTGACCGCCCTGGGGGCCAACCGATGACGCTGACGATGACCGACATCACCCTCACCTACGAGGACGGCGACGCCACCCTGACCGCTCTCGACGGCATCGACCTCTCGGTGGACGCCGGCGAGTTCGCCGCCGTGGCCGGCCCGTCCGGTTCGGGCAAGTCGAGCCTGCTGGCCGTCGCCGGCACCTTGCTGCGCCCGCAGTCCGGCACCGTCACGATCGCCGGGACCGACGTGACCGCTCTCGACGACGCGACGCGCACCGCGGTCCGCGCGGACCGCATCGGGTTCGTGTTCCAGGGCGTCAACCTGTTGGTCTCGCTGACCGCCGTCGATCAGCTGCTCGTCGGCGTCCACCTGCGCGGAGGGAACCCCCGCGCTCGACGCGCCGACGCGGTCGAGCTGCTCACCGAACTCGGTCTGGCCTCCAAGATCGACCGGAGACCCCACCAGCTGTCCGGCGGCGAACGCCAACGCGTCGGCATCGCCCGCGCGCTGATCAACCGCCCCCACGTGCTGCTGGTCGACGAACCCACCTCGGCGCTCGACCACGACCGCGGCAGCCAGATCGTGAACCTGCTCTCCCGGCTGACCCACCGCCACGGCGTCGCCACCCTCATGGTCACCCACGACCGCAGCCAGCTCGATCACGTCGACACCGTCCACCACCTCGTCGACGGCCACCTGCAGGCCGTCGCATCGGCTGTTCCGTGACCGACGCCGTGGCGTCCGCACCCGACGCGTGGCGTCGCGGGTCGCGACGGGCACGCGGCACGTCGAGATGTGATCGACCGGTGGCGGCGGGCGGTCATCGCGGTGGCGCGCACGGGAGTGGCGCCGCTTGCTACTGTCGGGTCGGGTACAGGACACCGCGGCCAGACCGTTGCGAGCCACCCCGGTCAGGGGCCATGACCCGTGTGCGGGCGATGTGAGGGTGGCCGGTCACCCACAGGAGGAGAGCGATGTCCGGCTCTGAGGTTCGTCCCGATGGTCGGTCCACCACTGGTTCGGGGGCGCCGGCCCCCAGCGACCGCAACTCGCTGACGGTCGGCACCGACGGCCCACTGCTCCTGCACGACGTGCACTTCCTCGAGCAGATGGCGCACTTCAACCGCGAGAAGGTGCCCGAGCGCCAGCCCCACGCCAAGGGTGCCGGCGCCTTCGGCACGTTCGAGGTCACCGAGGACGTCTCGCAGTTCACGCGGGCCGCCCTGTTCCAGCCGGGCGCCTCCACCGACATGCTGATCCGCTTCTCCACCGTGGCGGGCGAGATGGGGAGCCCCGACACCTGGCGCGACGTGCGCGGCTTCTCGATCAAGTTCTACACCTCCGAGGGCAACTACGACCTGGTCGGCAACAACACGCCGATCTTCTTCGTCCGCGACCCGATGAAGTTCCCCCACTTCATCCGCAGCCAGAAGCGCCTCCCCGACTCCGGCCTGCGCGACAACCACATGCAGTGGGACTTCTGGACCCTCAACCCCGAGTCGGCGCACCAGGTCACCTACCTGATGGGTGACCGCGGCCTGCCGCGCACCTGGCGGCACATGGACGGCTTCGGCTCCCACACCTTCATGTGGGTGAACGCCGGCGGCGAGCGGTTCTGGGTGAAGTACCACTTCAAGACCGACCAGGGCTGGCAGACCCTCACCAACCAGGAGGCCGCCGACCTGGCCGGGTCCGACGCCGACTTCCACCGGCGCGACCTGTTCGAGTCGATCGCGCGGGGCGACCTGCCCTCGTGGACGCTCAAGGTCCAGGTGATGCCGTACGAGGACGCCAAGGACTACCGGTTCAACCCCTTCGACCTCACCAAGATCTGGCCCCAGGGCGACTACCCCCTCATCCCGGTCGGGACGATGCGGTTGAACCGGAACCCGGAGAACTTCTTCGCCGAGATCGAGCAGGCGGCGTTCTCACCGGGGAACGTGGTCCCGGGCATCGGCCTGTCGCCGGACAAGATGCTCCTCGGCCGGGCGTTCGCCTACAACGACGCCCAGCGCAACCGGATCGGCACGAACTTCCACCAGCTGCCGGTCAACCGCCCCCGCGTCGAGGTCAACTCCTACCTCTTCGACGGGCAGATGGCATACGAGCACTCGGGCAGCCAGCCCGTCTACGCCCCGAACTCCGCAGGCCGTGCGTGGGCCGACGGCGACGCCACGCCCGAGGAGTCGTGGGCGGTCGACGGCGACATGGTGCGCGCCGCCTACACCCTGCGTCGCGACGACGACGACTTCTCCCAGCCGGGGACGTTGGTGCGCGAGGTGTTCGACGACGGCGCCCGGGACCGGCTCGTCGAGCAGGTGAGCGGTTCCCTGCTGGGTGGCGTGCGCGGCGAGGTGCTGGATCGCGCCGTCGGCTACTGGACGAGCATCGACAGCGAGGTCGGCAAGCGCATCGAGGAGGTCGTGCGCCGCGACGCCGCCCCCGAGCCCGTCCCCGGCATGGGCGAGGGCTGATCCGGGAGCGGCCCGTCGCTCTGTCGTCGCCCTGAAGAGGTCGAGCTCGATCTCGTAGGACGGCTCGGGACGCTTGAACAGGTACTCGCCGTTGCGGATCGACGCCAGCACGCTCGCGCGCTGGCGGACGGCTTCGAACGGCGAGTCCGCGTCCAGCACCAGGAAGTTGGCGGGCTTGCCCTCCTCGATGCCGTACTGGTCCTCGACGTTCAGCGTCTTCGCGCCGTTGTAGGTGATCAGGTCCAAGCACCGGTCCAGCTCGTCGAAACGACATGGTCTGGGCCAGGTGGATGCCGTTGTCGAGGATGTTCATCATGTTGCCGTTGCCCGCCGGGTACCACGCATCGTTGATCGAGTCCTGCCCGAAGCAGACGTTGATGCCGCTCGCCCACATCTCCTTCACCCGCGTGAGACCCCGCCGCCTCGGATAGGTGTCCTGGCGTCCCTGCAGGTAGGCGTTCTCGGTGGGGTTGGCGATGAAGTTCAACCCGGACCTCTGGAACAGGCCCCTCATGCGGAATGCGTAGGCGTCGTCGGCCGAGCCGAAGGAGCAGGTGTGGCTGGCGGTCGAGCGGGTGCCGATCCCCGCGGTCATCACCAGGGCGTTGAGCAGCTCGACGAAGCGGCTCATCGGGTCGTCGGTCTCGTCGCATCCGCAGGCCCTCCTCCACGAGCTCGTCGCCGCGGTCGAAGGCGTCATGCCCTCCTGCGGGAAGGCGACGATCTGGATGGTGACGTTGTCCTCCAGCTGCTCGCGGATCTCGAGCATCGCCGTCAACCCGGTCAGCTCGGAATCCGTCACACGTCGATGTGGGTGCGGATGAACTGGACGCCGTGGGACACCTCCTCGCGGATGCCCTTCAGCGCCCGCTCCTTGGCGTCCTCCAGTGTCTGGGTCTTCTTCACGTGGTGCCAGCGCTCGATGCCCTCGAACAGCGTGCCGCTCGTGTTCGCGGCGCCCTCGCTCTGGGCGGTGTAGACGTAGTCGAGGTGGAGGTGGGGGTCGACGTAGGGGGGCACCACCAGCCGGCCGCCCAGATCGATCTCCTCCTCGGCTCCTGGGAGATCCGTGCCGATCCGGGAGATGACGCCGCCGTCGACCAGGATCTCGCTGGTCGCGTCGTGCTGCCGGTAGATCCGGGCGTTGGTGAACTTCTTCACGGCGTCTCCTTGTCGTGGGCGGGTGGTGGGGACGAGCGCAGGGTGGTCTCGACGAAGTAGGCGATGACGGCGGCGGCGACGAAGCACCCGAGGGACACGTAGACGATGGACCGGACGCCGGATCGCTCGGTGATGGCGGCCAGCAGCAGCCCGCCGACCCCGGTGACGATCATGATCGAGAAGTTGAAGACGCTCGACTGCACCGACGTGGCGACGTCCTCGGCCTCCTCGACCTGCGTGCTGACGGCGGTCTGGTACATCGTCACGAGCGGTCCGACGGACAGGCCACAGAGCAGGAACGCGATGTGGGAGATCCCGGGCGTCCCCCGGAAGAGCAGCAGCAATGCCATCGCGATGGCACCGACGGCCAAGGTGATGACGATCAAGGGGCGCAGGTGGACGTCGATGTACCGGGCGGAGATCACCAGCGACAGGACCGAGCCGACCCGAAGATCAGCAACGCCATCCCCATGCCGCCCGTGAAGTCGATCAGCTCCACCAGCAACGTGATGTAGGTGTACGCACCGTAGTGCGCGGCGACCGACAGGAACGTCAGCAACAGGACCATGAGGATCGTGGGCATCCTCGCCACGGTCACCGGTGAGTTGCTCCTGGTGCGCTGCTCACCCCCGACCGCGGGCAGGGACACGTACGACAGGGCGGCGATCACGATGGCCCAGCACGCCCAGGACGACGAAGACGGTCCGCCAGCCGAACTGCAGGCCAACGGTGGTCATGGCGGGCAGGCCGACGCAGATCCCCAGGGTGTTGCCCGAATGATCACGGTGATGGCCTTGCCGTGCACGTGCTCGGGGACCAACCGCGTGCCGTAGGCGGCGATCATCGGCCACATCACGCCGGCGCAGACGCCCCCGACGACCCGGGCGCCGACGATGAGGCCGTAGGACGACGTGGCGGCGACGACGGAGTTCGAGGCAGCGTACCCGACGAGGAGCACCATCAGCAGCGCCTTGCGGTTGACCGCCAGGGTGGCGCTGACGAGGGGGATGGCGGCGATGGCGGAGGCGAGCGCGTAGGCACCCACCAAGAAGCCCACCTGGCCCTCCTCGACCCCGAGGCCCTCGGTCATCTGCGGCAGGATGCCGGACACCACGAGTTCCGACAGGATCCCGAGGACGGTGACGCTGGCCATCAGGCCGAAGACGAACCACGAGACGGTCTGCTGCACGCCGGAGGGGGTGCTGACGGACATCGTCGCTCACATCTCCTCTCCTCCGCGGCCGGCTACCCGTTTCGGGTGCTCGACAAACCCAGCGCCCAGCAGTGCGGCGGCCAGCAGCCTCTAGGCGTCCCCGAGGTCCAGGGTCGGCTCCCCACCGTCGTACACCAGCGCGTCGCCCTCGACGCGGGTGACGTCGGTCATCCGGTGGTGTGCCAGCCGGCCGTCGTGGAACAGGTGGCGCACGTCCACCCCGTGGACTGCGGTGACGTGGTCGGCGATGAGCCGGCGGTGGCAGCGCCACCACAGCGACTCCGAGCAGAGGATGACCGATCGCTGCTCGGTGAGCTGCTCCAGGAGCTCGCCGACCGCCGTGGCGAACTCGGCGGTGTCCATGTGATCGGCGTAGGCCCTGAACGACGGGTGGCGCAGCCCCGTGTGCGGCGATCCCTCCGCGGGTCGTCTGCGCCCGCCGAGGCGCTCGTCCCAGCGGTAGCCCACGCCGGCCTCGGGCAGCCAGCGCGCCATCGCGTCGCGCGCCGCGTGGGGATGGCGGCGGCTGCCGGGGAACCGCCTGACGTCGACGACCGCCTCGACGTCGGCGTCGGTGAGCAGGCGCACCAGCTCCTCCTGGCTCGCCGTGCCGTGGCCGACGGTCAGCAGCACGTCACGGCCGGCGTGATCCGACGGGGTGCTCCTGCAGCGGGACCAGGCCGTCGCCCCGTGCCCCGTGGCGCCAGGACCGGCAGTCGGGCGATCACCCGGCGAACTCCCTGACCGGCCGGCCGGTGACCCCCGGCGTCGCCCGGAACAGCGCGCCGGCGAGGGGGTCCTCGTCTCGGTCAGCCCCTCCCGGGAGGTCGTGATGAACAGCTGGTCGAGGTGCTCGCCGCCGAACGTGCAGGCGGTGACCATCCGCGCGGGCACCTCGATGACCTCGTCGAGGACGCCGTCGGGCCTGTACCGCTGGACGGCGCCGCCGTTGGCGATGGCGGTCCACACCCCTCCCTCGACGTCGACCGTCAGCCCGTCCGGCCAGCCGCCATCGGGGACCTCGGCGAACGTCCGACGGTTGCTGAGCCCTGCACGGCTGTCGTAGTCGAAGACGTCGATGCGATGGGTGGCGGTGTCGTTGGAGTAGGCACGCGACCCGTCAGGGCTCCACTCCAGGCCGTTGGAGATGGTGACGTCGGAGAGGACGACGGTGACCGTGAGGTCGGGATCGAGCCGGTAGACGGAGGCCGCGCCAGGTCGCTGGTCGTAGGCCATGGACCCGCAGTAGAAGCGACCGTCGGGGTCGCAGCCGCCCTCGTTCATCCGGATCTGCGTGCTGGACCAGATCTCCGGCAGTGCCGCGACCGACCCGTCCAGGTCCTCGAGGGCGAAGCCACGTTCGACCGCGATCACCGCGCCACCCCCGCGACGCGGCCGGACCGCGGCGGCCACCGATCCGACGTGCCGGCGACCGACCGTGCCCGCCTCGTCCAGGGAGAGGATGTCGCCGGCCAGCATGTCGACCCAGCGGAGCCCGCCCCAGCGGGAGGACCACACCGGGCCCTCACCGTGGTAGGCCACCGGATCCGTCACCTGGTCGACGTCCATCGAGTCCTCCGCATCTGTCGATCCTCCGGCAGGGCGCCGCGCGGTCGGGCGTCGCGGTGCAGAGGTGCAGGATCAACCATCTCCATGCACCCCGCACACCGCCACCATCACCCCCACCGCCCGGATGAACACCCCGGTGGTATGGTGCTGGGATGCCGGTCGCGACGTCACCGAACGCGATCGCGTTCGGCTCGGGCCGCATCACCATCGGCATCGTCCTCATCGCGGCCGGCGGGTACCTCCTCGCCGTCCCCATACTCGGGATGACGTCCTCCTGATGGCACGTGACGGTGCGGTCATCGGCGTCGACGTCGGGACCACGGCGGTCAAGGTCGGCCTGTACGACGCCGACGCGACCGAGCACGTCGTGGCCAGCCGCGAGTACGCCCTGGACGACCCCGAGCCCGGCTGGGCGGAGCAGGACCCCGACGCGATCGTCGAGGCCACCCTCGACGCGATCGAGGAGGTCGCCGGCCACGCCAGCGCCTACGGGATCGCCGTCTCGGCGGTGTCGATCAGCACGGTGATGCACAGCCTCCTCGGTCTCGACGCCGACGGCCGGCCGGTGACGCCGCTGATCATCTACGCCGACACCAGGGCGGCGCCGGAGGCGGCGGTCCTGCGCGCCGACCACGTCGACGTCTACCGCCGCACCGGCACGCCGCTGCACCCGATGGCACCCCTGGCGAAGCTCCGCTGGCTGGCCGCCCACCAGCCCGACGTGGCCGCGTCGGTGCGGACCTGGGGGACGATCAAGGAGCAGCTGCTGGCTGCCCTGACCGGCGAGGCGGTGCTCGACCACGCCGGCGCGTCGGCCACCGGGCTGTTCAACCTGTCGGACCTCGACTGGGATGACGAGGCGCTGAGCCTGGCCGGCATCGACCGCGACCAGCTCGCCCCGCTCGTGCCGACCGACCACGTCCTCGACGGCCTGACCGCCGCGGCCGCCGGCCGGACCGGCCTGCCCCGAGACACCCCTGTGGTCGCGGGCGCGACCGACGGGATCATGGCCAACCTCGGCGTCGGCGCCATCGGGGACGGCATCGGCGCGCTGACGGTCGGCACCAGCGGGGCGATCCGGGTCATCGTCGACGAGCCCGTCACCGACCCCGCCATGCGCACCTTCTGCTACGCCCTCACCCCCGGACGGTGGTGCGTCGGTGGGGCCATCAGCACCGGCGGGCTGTGGCTGACCTGGCTGCGCGACCACGTCCTCGACGGGCGGGTCGAGGTCGCCGACCTGACGGCGTCGGCCGGCGACGTGCCCCCCGGCGCCGAGGGCGTGCTGGTCCTGCCGTACCTGACCGGCGAGCGGGCGCCGCAGTGGTCCGGCGCGCCGTCCGGCGTGGTCTTCGGGCTGCGCTACGCCCACCGGCGCGGGCACCTCGTGCGCGCCGGGCTGGAGGGCGTCGCCCACCAGCTGCGGCTGGTCGCCGACGCGCTCGACGACACCGGCCACGGGCTGCGCCGCCTGCGGGCCACGGGCGGGTTCCTCAACTCGCCGCTGTGGGTCCAGCTCGTCGCCGACGTGCTGCGCGTCCCCCTCGAGGTGCCGGAGGTCGCCGAGGCGGCCGCGTTCGGCGCGGCGGTGCTCGGCATGACCGCGGTCGGCCTGCTCGACGACCTCGACGCCGTCGAGGACCTGATCACCATCACCGACCACATCGACCCCGACGACACCGACCGCGCGGTGCACGAGCAGGTGCACCGCCGCTACGCCCAGCTGATCGACCTGCTGTCCGGGTCGTCCCTGTACCTAGGGTTGTGACCACACCTGCATAGGTTCATGATCGGACGCCATGGCAGATGACGAGCTCCTGCGCGTGGGGCAGGCCGCGGCGGTGATCGGCGTGAGCGTCGACACCATCCGCCGGTGGGACGAGGACGGCACGGTCCGGGTCGAGCGCTCCGAGGGCGGCCAGCGGCTGGTGCCGGTGGCCGAGGTGCAACGGATCATCGCCGAGCGGGGCGGCACGGGCACCCAGGGCCCGATCGTCGCCTCGTCCGCCCGGAACCAGATGCCGGGCATCGTCACCGGGGTCACCGCCGACCTCGCCGCGGCGGTCGTCGAGGTGCAGGCGGGGCCGTTCCGGCTGGTGTCCTTGATGACCGCGGAGAGCGTGCAGGCCCTCGACCTCGCACCCGGCCGGGAGGTCGTGGCGTCGGTGAAGTCGACCAACGTCGTGATCGGGCTGCCCGGGTGAGCCGGCCGCGTGGCACCCACGTGCGCTTGTCCGCGGTGCTGGCGGGAGTGGTCCTGGTCGCCGCGGCCTGCGGACCGGGCGGTGGGGGAGGGGTGGCGGATGGTCCCTCGCAGAGCGCGGCCGCGTCCGCGGCCCCGACGGTGACCGGCGACGTGGTCGTGCAGGCCGCCGCCTCGTCGACAGACGCCTTCGTCGAGATCGGCGACGCGTTCGAGGCGGCCCACCCCGGCGCGTCGGTCGTGCTGAACGTCGCCGGCAGCCAGTCACTGGCGACCCAGATCCTCGACGGCGCGCCCGCCGACGTGTTCGCGAGCGCCGACGACGCGCAGATGGCCCGGGTGGCTGCCGAGGGCCTGGTCGGTTCGACCCCGCGGGTCTTCGCCACCAACGAGCTCGCCATCGCGGTCGCGGCCGGCAACCCCCTCGGCATCACCGCGCTGGAGGACCTGGCGGATCCCGACGTGGTCCTGGTCCTGGCGGCGCCGGAGGTGCCGGCGGGCGCCTACGCCGCCCGGGCGCTCGACGTCGCCGGGGTGGCCGTGACGCCGGCCTCCCTCGAGCTCGACGTGCGCGCCGCGCTGTCCAAGGTCGAGCTGGGCGAGGCCGACGCGGCGATCGTGTACGCCTCGGACCTCGTGACCGCCGGCGACGCCGTGGAGGGCATCCCCGTCCCGGCCGACGTCGACGTCGTCGCCGAGCACCTCATCGCGGTGCTGGCCGAGGCGCCCAACCCCGACGGCGCGGCCGCCTTCGTCGACCACGTCCTCGACCCGGCGTCCCAGGCCACCCTCGAGCGGCACGGCTTCACCGGCGGCGCGGGTCGATGAGCGGCCGGGGGGTCCCGGGCGCCCACCGCGTCCTGACCGGTCTGGCCGTCGCCGGCCTGGCCCTGGTGGTCGTCCCGCTCGTCGGGCTGGTGGGCCGCGCGCCGCTGGCGCGCGTGCCGGCGCTGGTGACCAGCGCCGCGGTCCTCGACGCGATCCGGTTGTCCCTCGTCACGTCGGGGGCCGCGCTGGTCGTCTCCACCGTGCTCGGCGTCCCCCTCGCGTGGCTGTTCGCCCGGACCCGCGTGCGCGGCCTCTCGCTCCTGCGCGCGGTCGCCGTCCTGCCGATGGTGCTGCCCCCGGTCGTGGGCGGCGTCGCGCTGCTGCTCGCCTTCGGCCGGCGCGGGTTGCTCGGCGGCCCCCTCGAGGCCCTGACCGGCGTGCGGCTGCCCTTCACCACCGCCGGCGCGGTCCTCGCGGCGACGTTCGTCGCGATGCCGGTCCTCGTCGTCACCGTCGAGGCCGGCCTCCGGCAGGCCGACCAGCGGCTGGAGGACGCCGCCGCGACGCTCGGCGCCAGCCGCTGGACGATCTACCGCCGGATCACGCTGCCCCAGATCGGCCCGTCGCTGGCGGCGGGGATGGCCCTGTGCTGGGCCCGGGCGCTGGGCGAGTTCGGGGCCACGATCACCTTCGCCGGGAACTTCCCCGGCCGGACCCAGACGATGCCTCTCGGGGTGTACCTGCTGCTCGAGAGCGACCCCGAGGCGGCCTACGTGCTCAGCCTGCTGCTCCTGGCCATCTCCGTCGCGGTGCTCGTCGTGCTGCGCGGGCGCTACCTCGGCACGAGCGCGTCGTGAGCGGGCTCCACCTGGACGTCGGGGTCCACCTCGGGACGCTCGAGCTGACCGTCGACCTGGCCGTCGCGGCCGGCGAGGTCGTCGCCGTCGTCGGGCCGAACGGGGCGGGCAAGTCCACGTTGCTGCGCGTCGTCGCGGGGCTGCTCGCCCCCGACCGCGGCCGGGTCCGCCTGGCCGGCCGCGACGTCGTCGACGTGGCGGCCGGCGTGGACGTGCCGAGCGCTGACCGCCACGTCGGCGTGGTCTTCCAGGACCTCCTGCTGTTCGACCACCTGAGCGCGCTCGAGAACGTCGCCTTCGGCCCGCGCAGCCGCGGTCTGGACCGCGCTGCTGCGGCCACCCGGGCGGCGGCGTGGCTGGAGCGCGTCGGCCTCCAGGGGTTGGGCGGTGCTCCGCCCGCGACCCTCTCCGGCGGGCAGCGCCAGCGCGTCGCGCTCGCCCGGGCGCTGGCCGCCGACCCGGACTGCCTGCTGCTCGACGAGCCCCTGTCGGCGCTGGACGCGGACGCCCGCGGGGCGGTCCGACGCGAGCTGCGCACCCACCTGGCGGCCTTCGACGGGCCGGTGCTGGTGGTGACCCACGAGCCGCTCGAGGCCCTCGCCCTGGCCGACCGCCTCGTCGTCCTCGAAGGGGGCCGGGTCACCCAGAGCGGGTCGCCGGCGGAGGTCGCCCGGCGCCCGCGGTCGGACTGGGTCGCGCGGCTGGTCGGCATCAACCTCTTTCCCGGCACCGCGGGGGCGGGCCACGTCGTGGTGGACGGGGGCGGGCGGCTGGTCGTGCCGGGCCCGCTGCCCACCGGGCCGTTGCTGGTCACGGTCCACCCCCGCAGCGTGTCGCTGCACCGCGAGCCCCCGAGCGGTTCCCCGCGGAACGTCTGGGCGGGCGAGGTGGGAGATGTCGAGATCGCCGGCGACCGCGTCCGCGTGCAGGTCCGCAGCCGACCGCCGGTCGTCGCCGCGGTGACCGCCGCCGCGCTGGCCGATCTGGACCTGGCCGCCGGCGGTGCGGTGTGGGCGTCGTTCAAGGCCGCTGACGTGGAGGTCTACCCCCGCTGACGGCCACCCCCGGCGTCGAGGAGCCGGTCAGCGCCGTACACCTCGTGGAGCACCACGTCCTCGACGATCGCGTCGGCGGGGAGCACGCTCATCGCGCCGCTGCGCTCCATGATGACCGCGCCGACGTCGGCCAGGCGCCCCACGCCGGCCAGTCGCACCTGCTGGAACAGCTCCGCACGGCTGGTGCGAGCCCGCCGCAGGTTCTCGTCCAGCACCTCGCCGTCGACGACCAGGAGGATCGGGCGGTTCTGGATCAGCCGGTGGACGGTCGGGACGCGGTGGTGCAGCCACCGCGACGTCGCGTGCAGCCCGAACAGGGTGACCAGGCCCAGGACGGCGGTCGCCAGGGAGGTCCGGACCAGCACCACCCGTCCGACGATCGAGCCGAGGGCGAAGGTGAAGGCCATGTCGTAGCTGGTGGCCGTCGCGAACTGGCGCTGCCCGAAGACCCTGCTGAGGACGATCACCACCAGGTACATCGCGGTGGCGATCAGGACGGTGAGGCCGGCCTCGGCAGGGGTGATGCCGAGCTTCGACAGCGCGCTCGCAGACGACATGTCGCAGCCCTACCACGTGCGCGGCGGCGCGCACCGTCGACGGCTGAAAGCCCGGCCGCGGGTGATAGCGTTCGGCGCCTATGACGGACCGCTGGGCCCTCGGCTCTCACATCGTTGACCCGTTCGACTACCAGGGATCCTCGTTCAGCGAACTGCTTCGGCGCGCACTGCCCTCGGACCCGCTGGCGCACGGCCACCACCCCCAGGTGCCGGGCCACGTGGAGGGGACCACGATCGTCGCGCTCACGTTCGACGGCGGCGTGATCATCGCCGGCGACCGCCGGGCGACGGCCGGGAACCTGATCTCCAAGCGGGACATGCGCAAGATCTTCCAGACCGACCGCCTGTCCGCGGTCGGGATCTCGGGCGCGGCCGGTCCGGCGATGGAGCTGGCCAAGGTCTTCGCCACCGAGCTCGAGCACTACGAGAAGGTCGAGGGCGTCGAGCTGTCCCTCGAGGGCAAGGCCAACAAGCTGGCCAGCATGGTGCGCGGCAACCTGCCCCTCGCGATGCAGGGGCTCGTCGTGGTCCCCCTCTTCGCCGGGTACGACCAGCGCGCCGCCACGGGCCGCATCTTCGACTTCGACGTGGCCGGCGGCCGCTACGAGGAGCGGCGGTACTCTGCCACCGGGTCGGGCAGCCTGCACGCCCGCGCGTCGCTGAAGGCCCGCTGGGAGCCGGACCTGACCGCGGACGCCGCGGTGGACCTCGCCGTGGCGGCGCTGTGGGACGCCGCGGACGAGGACTCCGCCACCGGCGGCCCCGACACCGTCCGCGGCCACTACCCGATCGTCGCCGAGATCGACGCCGATGGCTACGTCGAGCGCCCCGAGGAGGAGGTGGCGGCGCGCGCCGCCGAGGTCGCCGGTCGGCGCGGATCCCGCCTCGGCCTGGCCGGGACGGCGATCGACGACAACCCCCGCCCCGACGCCGGGGCCTGACCCCGGGCCCGACCGACCCCGCCCCCACGGAGCACGACCATGCCGATGATGCCCTACGTGTCGCCCGAGCAGGCGATGAAGGACAAGGCCGACTTCGCCCGCAAGGGCATCAGCCGGGGCCGGTCCGCGGTCGCCGTCGTCACCGCCGACGGCGTGCTGTTCGTCGCGGAGAACCCCTCCACGACCCTCCACAAGGTGTCGGAGATCTACGACCGGATCGCCTTCGCGGCGGTCGGCAAGTACAACGAGTTCGAGCAGCTGCGCGTCGCCGGCATCCGCTTGGCCGACGTCCGGGGGTACCAGTACAGCCGGGAGGACGTGACCGGCCGCGCGCTGGCGACGGCCTACTCGAACGCCCTCGGGTCGGTCTTCACCGACTCGCCCAAGCCCCTCGAGGTCGAGCTGCTGGTCGCTGAGGTCATCGGCGACGCCGTCGAGCTGTACCACATCCTCTACGACGGCTCGATCACCGACGAGGAGGGGTTCGTGGCGATCGGCGGCAGCGCCGAGGCGATCAACGAGGCCCTGTCGGCGAGCTTCGAGCCGGGCATGGACCGGGGCACCGCCCTGCGCACCACCGTCCGCGCGCTGGGCCAGGTGGAGGAGCGTGACATGGCCCCGTCGCGCCTCGAGGTCGCCGGCCTCGACCGGAGCCTCGGCCGCCGCAAGTTCTTCCGCCTGACCGAGGACGAGGTGACGGCCCTGCTCGAGGCCGGCTAGGGCCGGCGGCCGAGCGGGTGTTGCCGGACCGTTCGATCTTCGACCTCCTAGCCCGGTAGCATCCCACGTCGGCACATGGACGACGACGACGTGGTTGAGCTGGGGATCGAGGACCTCACCGATGCGGTGGAGGTCGGCGCGGGCGGCTTCGGCACCGTCTACAAGGCCCGGCAGGAGTCCCTCCGCCGCGACGTCGCGGTGAAGATGGTGGCCAACACCGTCAAGGACCGGAAGGTCCGCATCCGCTTCGAGCGCGAGATCCAGGCGATGGGGATGCTCAGCGGGCACCCGAACATCGTCACGGTCTACGACTCCGGGTTCACCGCGGGCGGCCAGCCCTACATCCTGATGGACTTCATGGAGCGCGGGTCCCTCGGGGACCGGCTCGAGGAGGAGGGGGCGCTGCCATGGCCTGACGTCCTCCAGATCATGGTCCAGGTCTGTGGGGCGCTCGAGACCGCCCACCAGGCGGGCATCCTGCACCGCGACCTCAAGCCGGAGAACGTCCTGGTCAGCGGGTACGGCGAGCCGAAGCTCGGCGACTTCGGCATCGCCCGGCTGAAGGGCGGACCCGAGACCGGCACAGCGAGCCTGACCGCGTCGATCGAGCACGTCGCCCCGGAGCTGCTCGAGGCCCAGCCCCCCGGGGTGGGCAGTGACCTGTACGCGCTCGGGTCGACGATGTTCAAGCTGCTGACCGGGGAGGCCGCGTTCGTCCGCAAGGGCGACGAGTCGATCGTGCCGGCGCTGACGCGCATCAAGGACGAGCCGGTCCCGGACCTCCGCCAGCGCGGCATCCCCGACGCGGTCGCCCGCGTCGTCGAGCGCGCCATGGCGAAGGACCCCGCCCAGCGGTTCGCGTCGGCGGCGGAGATGGGCCGTGCCCTGCAGCAGACCCAGCAGGCCCTGGGCCAGCTGCCGACCAGCCTGCCGATCCGCGAGGAGGAGGCCGCCCGGGCGCGCGAGAGCACCCGCACGCTGAACTCCGACGACATCGCCCAGTCCATCGAGGACATCCGAGCCTCACAGGGCTTCGCCGGCTCGACGGGAGGGGTGCCCGGTCCGGTCACCGGCCCAGTCACCGGACCCGGGCCGATCCCGCCGACCGGCCCCACCCCGTACGCCGGCCAGACCGGTCCGCAGTACGCCCCGCCGCAGCAGCCCCAGCCCCAGTACGCCGGGTACGGGGGCGCGCCGCCGAAGAAGTCGGCGCCGTGGGGGATCATCGCCGCCGTCGTGGGGGTCGTCGTCGTGCTCGGCGGCATCGGGGGGGCGATCGCCCTGTCCGGCGGCGACGACCCGACCGAGGAGCCGACACCGCCGCCGGACGAGGAGACGACCCCACCGGAGGAGCCCACCGACCCCCCGACGACCGAGCCGGACGACGGTCCCACCACCGAGCCGGGGCCTGAGCCGTACGCCGCGTTCGAGCCGGTGTTCGATGACTCGAACTCCATCACCGTGACCGTCCCGCGGCCGTGGGCCGACGTCGATCGGGGCCCCTGGGTGATCGACGGCCAGGAGGTCGGCCAGCAGATCACCGCCGCGCCGGACCTGGACGCCTTCCGCTCCACCTGGACGACGCCGGGGCTGATCTTCGGCGCGAGCGAGCAGCTCGCGACGTCCTTCACGCCGGAGACGCTGGCGGACGCGATCAGCTTCAGCGACCAGTGCACCTACGAGGGCCGGGAGATCTACACCGACCCGGCCTACACCGGGGTGCGCGATGAGTACACCGACTGCGGGGGCACCGGCACGAGCTACACCATCATCGCCGGCCAGCCACCCGCCGGCGGCCGCCTGGTGCTGCTGCAGTTCCAGGCCGTCGACGACCGCGACGACGAGGCGCTCGAGCAGGCGATCAACACCTTCGTCCACACCGGAGACGGCGGTGGCGGGGCGGGGGCGGCGCCGCCGACGGAGGGCGGCTGACGCTCGTGCGGTTCTCGGTGGCGGCCTCGGCCCCGGCCTAGACTTCGGTCTGCAGGCGCCGGTCGGCGACACCGAGCCAGAGGAGCACACATGCACCGCCGGATCTTCGGCATCGAGTGCGAGTACGGCGTGACCTGCACCTTCCGCGGGCAGCGCCGGCTCTCACCGGACGAGGTGGCGCGGTACCTGTTCCGGCGGGTGGTCAGCTGGGGGCGCAGCTCCAACGTGTTCCTCGAGAACGGCGCGCGCCTGTACCTCGACGTCGGCAGCCACCCGGAGTACGCGACCGCCGAGTGCGACTCCGTCCGCCAGGTCGTCGCGCACGACAAGGCCGGGGAGCGGATCCTCGAGGGACTCGTCGAGCAGGCCGAGGAGCGCCTCCACGAGGAGGGGATCGCCGGGACGATCTACCTGTTCAAGAACAACACCGACTCGGCGGGCAACTCCTACGGCAGCCACGAGAACTACCTCGTGGCCCGCTTCGGGGAGTTCCAGAAGCTCGCGGACACCCTCATCCCGTTCCTCGTCAGCCGCCAGATCTTCGCCGGCGCCGGCAAGGTGCTGCAGACGCCCCGCGGGGCGGTGTACTCGATCAGCCAGCGGGCCGAGCACATCTGGGAGGGCCTCAGCTCGGCGACGACCCGGTCCCGGCCGATCATCAACTCCCGCGACGAGCCGCACGCGGACGCCGAGCGGTTCCGCCGCCTCCACGTCATCGTCGGCGACTCGAACATGGGCGAGTACACGACCTGGCTGAAGGTCGCCACCTGCGACCTGGTGCTGCGGATGATCGAGTCCGGAGCGGTCATGCGCGACCTGTCCCTTGACAACCCGATCCGGGCGATCCGCGAGATCAGCCACGACATGACCTGCAGCCGGCGGGTCAAGCTGGTCGGCGGCCGCGAGCTGTCCGCCCTCGAGATCCAGCGGGAGTACTACGCCCGGGTCGCCCAGTACGTCCAGTCGACCGGGTCGGACCCGGAGACCGACCACGTGCTGGCGGAGTGGGGGAGGGTGCTGGACACGCTGGCCGACGACCCGTTGAAGCTGTCGCGGGAGGTCGACTGGGTCACGAAGTACCAGCTGATCGAGGACTACCGCCGACGTCGGGACCTGCCCCTCAGCCACCCCCGCGTGGCCATGCTGGACCTGCAGTACCACGACGTGAACCGCACCCGCGGGCTGTACTACGTCATGCAGCGCAACGACAAGGTCGACCGGGTCACCGACGACCACGCCATCTCGACGGCGATGTCGACCCCTCCCCAGACGACCCGGGCGAAGCTGCGCGGCGACTTCATCCGGGAGGCGAAGCGCAAGCGCCGGGACTTCACCGTCGACTGGGTGCACCTCAAGCTGAACGACCAGGCCCAGCGGACGGTGCTGTGCAAGGACCCGTTCCAGGCCGACGACGACCGGGTCACCAAGCTCATCGCGTCGATGTAGCGGCGTAGGCCTCCAGCGCCATCGGCCAGGCAGGGGCGAACTGCTCGCGGTACGCGGCGGCCCCGTCGCCGTGGGCCGCCCAGCGGTGGTGGCGGACCGCGACCTGCGTGCCGCGGTCGGACGGTCGGAACGTCACCTCGACGAGGCTGGCCCGGTCGGGGTCGGGCACCGGCACGCGGTCGGGTCCGATCTGCCAGGTGAAGCCGACCGCCTCCGGGGGATCCCACCGGGTGATGCGGCCCCAGTCGAGTCTGAACCCGTGCGGCCCGATCTCGTTGAGCAGATCGCCCTCCGCGGTGCCGAACCGCATCTGCACCAGGTTCGCGGGCTGGGACCAGGTGAACGACGGCGGCCACCAGTCGTCGAACCCCGCGGTGAACGCGGTGAAGGCCCGGTCCGGGGGGATCGGGACGGTGACGTCGGCGAGCAGCGGCGGGATCTCGTCGCTCACCGCTGGTCGTCCCCGCCGGTCTCCGCAGCCGCGTCGGGATCGGTGCCGCGGTACGTGCCGAAGGACCAGAGGTTGCCCTCGGGGTCGGCGACGGCGAACTCCCGCGAGCCGTAGTCCTGCTCGGTCAGGCCGCGGACGATCCGGGCGCCGGCGGCCTCGCAGCGGGCGTGGACGGCATCGGGGTCGTCGGTGACGACGTAGATGCCGGCCAGGCCGGTGGGGCGCTGGCTGAACTCGCTGTCGGGCCGGTCCGCGGTGCCGCACATGAACCCACCCCCCTCGGGCCAGTGCAGCTCGGCGTGGTGGACGATCGCGCCGTCAGACCCGTCGGCGTAGCAGGCGACCAGCCGGAAGCCGAGGACGTCGGTGCAGAAGGCGATGCCCGCGCGGGCGTCGGCGAAGTTGACGGTGGGCCAGACCATGGGGGGAGGTGCGCTCATGGCCTGATCATCGGTCGGCGGCGACGGTCCCGGCTTGGACGGATGGGAAGTCCTCGCGGGTCAGCCACCCGGTGGGGGACAGGCCGGTGAAGCGCCGCCACTCCCGGACCATGTGGGACTGGTCGGCGTAGCCCGCGCAGGCGGCCACCGCCGCGAGGGGCCCGGTCGTCGAGGCGACGAGCGCGCGAGCGCGGTCGAAGCGGGCCATCGCGCGGGCGACGACCGGGCTGACGCCGAACTCCCTGGTCACGCGGTCGGTCAGGTTCCGCCTGCTCCAGCCGACCTGGGCGGCGACGTCGGCGACGGGGTGCAGCGCCGGGCCGGTCAGCATGGCCCACGAGGCGTCGAGGGTCGCGTCGGACCGGTGGGCGTCGTCAGCCAGGGGGTTGAGGGCCAGGCGACGGCGGAACGTGGTGGCGATCGCCGCGGTCCGCGTGGGCCAGTCCGGTGCCTCACCCACCTGCTCCACGAGCGCCCGGGCGGCCACCGGACCCCACAGGTCAGCCAGCTCCACGACCTCGCCGGCCACCGCCGCCGCGGGGACGCCGAGCAGCGCGCGGGTCGCGCCCGCGGACAGGCCGAGCTGGATCCCCGCCTGCGCGCCGTCGTGCCCGATCACCACCGGGCCGTCGTGCAACCCACCGACCAGGGCGCGGAACCGGCCGGGGGCGCGGTCCGCCCGCGGCATGCGCCGCATCTCGACCCCGTCGTCCAGGGCGATGATGAACGTCACGGCGGGGGAGGGGAGCCCGAGGTGCTCACCCGGCGCGAACCCCGACAGGTCATAGCAGTGGACGCTGTCGACCAGGCCGCGGAGGTCCGGCCCGACCTCGGCGGTCACGTACTCCGCGCGCTGCCCCATCCGCGCACAGGATAGGGCCGACCGCACACCGTCGGGCGCCGCGGCCGGCTCAGCTGCACGCCGTCCCGTGGCTCCACCGGCTCGACTGCTCATCCTCCCGTGCCGGCGTCGGTCCAGCTGCCCGTTCTCCGGCTCCCTCGTTCGCCCAGCTGCACATCGTCCAGGACTGTCCCGTGCAACGTGCAGTCGGACCCGCGCGTGGACCCGACGACGTGCAGGTGCCGCCACCCTGGGGCCTAGACTCCGGCGGCCCACGATCCCGGAGGCCCCCCGTGACCAGCCCCGCGACGCTCGCCCGCGCCCTGCACGGGGTGATCGAGCCGTTCCACGCGATCCTGTACCTGTCGCCGACCGCGCACGCGGCCTGGGAGCAGCTCGGGCTCGAGCCCCGCGGGCAGGGGTACGTCGCGGGGCGCATCGCCCCCTTCGGCCCCGTCGGTCCGGACGTCGCGAACGCCGTGTCCTTCAACTTCAACCCGGCGCTGTTCGACCACGCCCTGCCGGCGGCGTGGGACATCGCCTCCCCCGCGGAGGTGCTGGCCACCCGCGCCCGGATCGTCGAGACGATCTTCACCGACGTCGGCGCGCCGACCGACCGGCTCGCCGAGGCGACCGCCATAGCCGTCACCGCCGCGGAGGCCACCCCGCTCCCCGGCCGCCCGCTCGCGGCGGCGAACCGGCGGGTCCCCCCTCCCGGCACGCCCTGGGCAGCGCTGTGGCAGGCCCTCGCCGTGGTCCGCGAGCACCGGGGCGACGGCCACGTCGCCCTGCTGGTCGCCGAGGACCTCGCTCCGGTCGACGCCCTGGTGCTCTACAGCGCCTGGCAGTCGAACGTCTCGCGCCGGTTCCTCCAGCGGTCCCGGCTGTGGGACGACGAGGCGTGGGCGGCCGGGGAGGCACGCCTGCGGTCCCGCGGCCTCCTCGACGACGACGGGTTGACCGCCGACGGCGAGGTGTTCCGGGGTCACCTCGAGCAGCGCACCGACGAGCTCGCCGCCGCCCCGTGGGTCGCCATCGGTGCCGACGCCAGCCTCCTCCTGTTCGACCTCATGGTCCCCGTCGTCCGGGCCATGGCCGCCGGCGGGCTGTGGAAGCGGGAGGTCACCATCCCCGACCGACCTGCCTGAGCCGGCGCGGGACCCTCAGCGACCCGACTTCAGCGGCGGCGTGCCGGCCGGGCGCGCCGCCGGCGCAGCGCCCCCAGCGGCACGCGCCACAGCGCCTCGGCCACGATCGCGCGGCTCATCTTCGAGGCCCCCTCCCGCCGCTCGGTGAAGGTGATCGGGACCTCGAGGATGTCGAAGCCGGCCCACCAGGTCCGCAGCGCCATCTCGATCTGGAAGGCGTAGCCGTCGGAGCGGACGGTGTCGAGCTCGATCGCCTCGAGCACCTCCCGGCGGTACAGCCGGAACCCGGCGGTCGCGTCCCGCACCCCGACGCCGGTCCAGATGCGGACGTAGGCGTTCCCGCCGCGTGACAGGACCCGCCGTGACAGCGGCCAGTCCTCGACGCCGCCGCCGACGACGTAGCGCGACCCGATCGCGAGGTCCGCCATCCGGATGCCGGCCATCAGGTGGGGGACGTCGGCGGGGTTGTGCGACAGGTCGCCGTCCATCTCGCCGAGCGCGTCGTAGCCCCGCTCGAGCCCCCAGGCGAACCCGTCCCGGTACGCGGTGCCGAGCCCCATCTTCCGCCCGCGCTCCAGCAGGTGGACGCCCGGCCGCGCCGCGGCGATCCGGCGCACGATGTCGCGGGTGTCATCCGTCGAGCCGTCGTCCACGACGAGGACGTCCGCACCCGCGTCCAGCACCCCGGACACGGCCTTCTCGATGGTCGGGCCCTCATCGAGGGTCGGGATGACGAAGAGGGACCGGGGGTCGTCGACCACCGGCTAGTCGGGCCGGCTGGCCGGCGTCGGGGGCGCAGCCGGCCCGGGCTCCGGCGGCGGGGGCGGCGGTGGAGGCGGAGCCGGCGGGGGTTCGGGATCCGGCCGCGGCTGGGAGGGCGGCGGCTCGGGCGCCGGCTCCGGGTCCGGGTTCGGCAGCGGAGCCTGCGGGTCCGGGTTCTCCGTCGGACCGGCAGGGGCTGTGGGATCGGGGGCTGCCGTCGGCTCGGTGGTCGGGGGCGCCTCCGGCTCCTCGGTCTCGGGCGCCGCCTCGGTCGGCTCCGGCGGCGCCGACCCGGTCGAGATGCCCAGCGTGATCACGTCACCGCCCGGCACGACGCTGCCGCCCCGTGGGGACTGCCACACGACGCTGCCCGCCGGCCGCTCGCTCGCGACCTCGGTCGTGGTCGCCCCGAGGCCGACGTCCGCGAGCTCGCGGTACGCGTCGAACTCCTGCATGCCGCGGACGTCGGGGACCTGGACCTCGCCCTCCTCGACGTCGTCGGTCGATGGCAGACCGCCCGGCGGCTCGGTCGGGAAGTCGATCGGCTCGACCCCCTCGAGGGCCGCGGACATGAAGTCGTGCCAGATCTGGGACGGTTGGCGACCCGACGAGACCCCGCTCATCGGGATGCGGCCCTCGGGGTGGCCGACCCACACCGATGTCGACAGCACCGGCGTGTACCCGGTGAACCAGGCGTCGGCGTTGATCTGCGAGGTCCCCGTCTTCCCGCCTGCCCGCCACCCCATGTCGGCGATGCTCGCCCGGCTTGCGGTGCCGCAGCAGACGACCTGCTGCATCGTGTCGACCATGATCTCGTTCACGGTCGGGTCGAGGATCTGGGTGGCGGTCGTGTCCCGCTCGTAGAGGACGTTGCCCTGCTGGTCGGTGACCCGGTCGATCAGGCTGGGCTCCACCCAGGCGCCGGCGTTCGCGAAGACGGTGTAGGCACCGGCCATCTCGAGGGGCGTCACGCCGACGGTCAAGCCGCCGAGGGCGATGGAGGGGTTGATGATCGGCTCGCCGCTCGGACCCGCGAGGGCCGCGTTCGTGTTGATCCCCAGCGACTCCGCCAGGCTGACGACGTTCTCCGGGCCGACGATCAGCATGAGCTGGGCGAACGCGGTGTTGACCGACGAGACCAGCGCCTGGCGCATCGTCAGCGAGCCGTAGTTGGCGCCGCCGAAGTTGTCGACGCCGCGGTCCTCCCACTCGTCTCCGGTCTCGAACCGGGTCGGGGAGTTGCCGGGCAGGCGCAGCGACGGCGAGAACCCGATCTCGAGCGCCGTGGCCATGACGAAGGGCTTCCAGCCCGACCCCGGCTGCCGGCGTCCCTGGGTGGCGAAGTTGAACTGCTCGGTGTCGAAGTCCGTCCCGCCGAAGATCGCCCGGATCTGCCCGGTGCGGGGGTCGACGCTCGCGAGGGCCGCCGTGGGGGTGGGCTCGGGGAAGTAGCTGAGGACGACGTCCTCGGCGATCTGCTGCAGCCGGGGGTCGAAGGACGTGAAGATCTCGAGCCCGCCGTTCAGCAGCGCCTCGTTCCGCTCCAGCCGGTCCGCCCCGAAGGCCTCCAGGGTGTAGAACTCCTGCTTCACCGCCTCGGCGATGTAGGGGTCCGACGGCTGCTCCACGACCTTCGGGACGACCGTGAGCGGGGCCTGCATCTCCGACTGCGCCTCCTCGACGGTCAGCCACCCCTCCTCGGCCATCGCGGCCAGGGTCTGGTTGCGTCGGCGGAGGCTGATCTCGGGGAAGTCCCGCGGGTTGGTCGTGCCCGGCTGGCGGATCTGACCGGCCAGGGTGGCCGCCTCGGCCGCGGACAGCTGGTCGACGGGCTTGCCGAAGAACTCCTCGGCGGCCGCGGCGATCCCGTAGGCACCCTCCCCGAAGTAGACCTGGTTCAGGTAGCGCTCGAGGATCTGCTCCTTCGTGAGCTCCCGCTCGAGCGCCATCGCGAAGGCGATCTCGGTCAGCTTGCGCTGCAGCGTGACCTCGTCGCCGACCTCGCTCTTCGCGAGCTGCTGGGTGATCGTCGACCCGCCCTGGCTGACGCCGCGGGACTCGATGTTCTCGAGCAGGGCGCGACCGAGCCCCTCGACGTCGTACCCGTCGTGCTCCCAGAACCGGCGGTCCTCGGCGGCGATGACCGCGTTCTGCACGTGCGGGGGGATCTGGTCGAGGCTGATGACGGTCCGGTCGACCTCGTCGTGCAGCACCGCGATGACGCTGCCGTCGGCCGCGTACACCGTCGAGGTCTGGTCGAGCCCGGCCAGCTCCACGTCCTCGGGCACCGCGACGCCGAACCCGACGCTGTTCGACACCCCGGCGGTGGCCGGGGCCAGCAGCAGCGTGGCGACCCAGCCGATGACGAGGAACCCGACGAGCAGCCCGAGGAACAGCCCACCGGTCCGGAGGAGGATCAGGACCCCGCCCTTCGCGAGGTCCATCGCGCGACCCGACACGTCGCCGAGCTCGTCGTGGGTTGCGGTGGGGGAGGCCATCGTCGCCGATCGGGTGGTGGGGAGGGCGTGCGGGGTGGGGTGCGGGCGCGATCGGACCCCACGGCCCGTGCATCCACACGCGACAGTCTCGCACGGTTGCCCCCCGATCTCCGCGGGCTGCGACATCCCCGTCCCGGCGGCGTCTACCCTTCTCGCGGTGGTGGACCGACTCGAGCGCCTGGTGAACCTCGTCATCGCGCTGCGCGAGACCCGCCGACCCCTCACCGTCGAGCAGATCAACAGCCGCGTGGCCGGCTACGGGGGCGAGCGGGACGAGGCCTGGCGACGCATGTTCGAACGCGACAAGGCCGACCTCCGGGACCTCGGCGTTCCCGTGCGGACCGAGAAGGTCGACCGGTTCGACGAGACGCTCGGCTACCGGATCGAACCTGACGACTACGACCTGCCGTCGGTGTCGCTCACCCCGTCCGAGCTGACGGCCCTCGCGCTGTCGGTCCAGCTCACCGGGTTGGCCGACGATGCCGCGCCCGCGCTCGACAAGCTGGCGGTCGACGCCGGCGTGCCGGGGGAGCAGCGGGCGGTCCGGCGCCTCCCCCTCGAGCTCGGCCTGGACGCCCCCCACCGCGCCGCCCTGACCGAGGCGCTGGTCGAACGGCGGCCGGTGACGTTCGGCTACCGCAAGGCGGCCGGCGCGGACGACAGCGAGGAGCGGCGGCGCGTGGAGCCCCACGCCCTGCTGCACTGGCGGGGCCGCTGGTACCTGCGCGGCCACGACGTCGACCGCGGGGCGGACCGCACCTTCCGGCTGGACCGGATCACCGACCGGGTGCGACCGGCGGGGGAACCGGGCACCGTCGTCATCCCGGACCAGCCGCCGGACCCCGTGGAGGTGGTGCCCGGCGCCTCCCGCGACGCGGTCGAGGCGGTCGTGCGGGCAGACGAGGAGACCGCCTGGGCCGTGGCGCGGCGGGCGCGCGGATCGTCCCAGCCGGCGGGGGAGGAGGCCGACGGCTGGCGGGAGTTCGTCGTCCGCACCGCCGACCCCGACGAGCTGATCGGCTGGCTGGTCGAGCTGGGCCCCGGCGTCGAGCTGGTGGGGCCCCCAGCGCTGCGCGCGCGGCTCGTCGCCCACCTGCGCGCGGTGCTGGACCCCGCCGCGGGGACGACGACGTGAACCGGACCCTCGCCCGCCTGCGGCGGATCCTCGTGATGGTGCCCTGGCTGCTCGAGCACCCCGGCATCAGCGTCGAAGAGGTCGCGGACCGCTTCGACGTCACCGCCGGCGACGTCCTGGACGACCTCGACGTCCTCGGCTACTGCGGCCTGCCGGGCTACGGCGGCGGCGACCTGATCGAGGCGTCGGTCAACGGCGGCCAGGTCGTGGTCCGCATGGCGGAGTTCTTCAGCCGCCCGCTGGCCCTGTCGGTCCGCGAGGGCCTGAGCCTGCTGCTGGCGGCCCGGGCGACCCGCGAGAGCGGCGTCCTCGGCGACGATGTCAACGACGGGCCCCTGTCCACGGCGATCGCGAAGCTGGAGACCCACCTCGGCGCGGAGGCGGGGGTGCCCGTCGCCATGGACGTGTCCGCCGGCGGGGCCGACCACCTGTCGCGGCTGTGGCCCGCGGTGCAGGAGCGGCGGGTCGTGCGGCTGACGTACCGGTCGGCGTCGAAGGACGAGACGACCGTCCGCGAGGTGGAGCCCTGGACCCTGCGGTCCCTCGGCGGGGCCTGGTACCTCCAGGGCTGGTGCCGCCTGGCGACCGACCACCGGTCCTTCCGCCTCGACCGGATCGTCAACGCGGAGGTGACCGACGAGCCGGCCCCACCGCCACCGGAGGAGGAGGTGCGCCCGCCGGTGTACCGCCCGGGTCCCGACGACCCGGTGGTCGTCGTCGACGTGAGCCCCGACGCCGTGTGGATCTCCGACCACGTCGTCCTGAGCGATCGCCAGCCGGCCGCCGCGGGCTGGACGCGGCTGGTGTTCCAGGCGGCGACGCTCGACTGGGCCGCCCGCCTCGTCGTGCGACTGGGGGGCCAGGCGAGGGTCGTCGAGCCGCCGGCCCTGCAGGAGCTGGTCCACCGGCGGGCCCGGGGGGTACTAGCCCGGTATGGGGATGTCGACTGACCCGATCGAGGGGTTTCGCGGGTCCACCCTTGACGCCAGCTCAAGAACGGTCGGGGCCCGGCCGATCGAAGGGGCACAGACGGCCGGAGACACGGAGAGCCCGGCCCACCGGGGTCGCCCGGTGAACCCGAACGCGAAGGATGGCGAGGTCCCCGATGACGACGATCAAGGCCACGTGCCCCACCTGCGGTGAGGTGGCGCTCACCCCGGCGGACATCGAGCTGCGCGTCGATGAGCAGGACACCGAGTCCTCCTACTACGGGTTCGACTGCCCCCGTTGCGACGCCGAGGTCCGCAAGCCCGCCGACGAGCGCGTCGTCCGGCTGCTGGTCAGCGGTGGCGTCCCGGCCCTCCCCATGCACCCCGTCGAGGAGCGGGTCCGACTGCGGGACCGCTTCGACTTCCCACGCCTGACCCACGACGACCTGCTCGACTTCCACCAGGCGCTGCAGGACGACAGCTGGTTCGCCCGCCTCCTCGACCAGGTGGTCTGACGGGCCGCCCCCCTGGCCTCCGGGCGGTCGGTCGTCGCCCGGCGACCGGCTGCCCCCAACCCCCGACGCCCGCCGGCACCCGGCGGGCGTCGCCGCGTGCGGCGGTCCACGTACACTCGGCAGCGGCGGCGGACCGCCGCCGCCACACCCGCCAGGCGAGGAAGAGGACCCGACATGAACCTCGGCGCACCGGAGATCATCGGCATCGTGGTGCTGGCGCTCCTGCTGTTCGGCAGCAGGAAGCTGCCCGAGCTGGGCAGCTCGGTCGGCCAGACGATCACCAACTTCCGCAAGGGCATGGCCGAGGCGAAGGACGGTGACGAGGACGGTGACGACGCCGACGCGACGTCCGGCGCCCCCGCCGACGCCACCGCCGAACCCGTCGACCAGCCGCGCAGCTAGCCGCGCGCACCCCAGCGCCCGGTCGGGGCCGTCCCCGCGCCGCGCGCCCGATCGCGCCACGGCACCCCCCTCATGACCGCGACCGCTGACCCGCCCACCCCCTCCGGCGACGACTACGCCGGCGAGGAGATGACGCTCTTCGAGCACCTCGCCGAGCTCCGGACGCGGCTGATCCGCGCCACCCTCGGCTTCGCGGTCGCGTTCGTCGTCGGGTTCGCGCTGAACGAGGTCGTCAGCGACATCCTCACCAGCCCCTACTGCTCACTTCCGGCGGAGATCCGCACCAACGTCTCCTCGGGGTCGGACTGCGAGCTGATCTTCACGTCGGTCATGGGGGCGTTCGTCGTCCGGATCAAGGCGGCGATGGTCGTCGCGGTCACCTTCGGCGGACCGATCGTCTTCTACCAGCTGTGGGCGTTCATCGTCCCCGGCCTGAAGGCGAAGGAGAAGCGGTACGCCGCCCCGTTCGTGATCCTCAGCCAGCTGCTGTTCCTCGCCGGCGCCGTGTTCAGCCTGTTCATCCTGCCGAAGGGCCTCGAGTTCCTCCTGCAGTTCGGCGGTGACGACTTCGTGCCGCTCCTCGACGCCGACAGCTACCTGACGTTCCTGCTGCGGACCATGGTCGCGTTCGGGATCAGCTTCGAGTACCCGCTGGTCATCGCCATCCTGGTACTGATGGGGGTGGTCACCCACGCGACGCTGAAGACCTACCGGCGTCACGCGTTCTTCGCCGCGTTCGTGGCCGCCGCCGTCATCACCCCCTCCCAGGACCCCTTCACCATGGTCGTCATGGCCCTGCCGCTGGCAGGCTTCTACGAGATCTGCATCGTCTTCGCCCGCCTGATCGAGCGGGGTCGCCGTCGAGCCGGAGACGGTGCGACGGCGTGAGCACCGCTCCCATCCCCGACGGCCCCACCCCGGAGGAGGCCGGTGCGGACGTCGACGTCGCGCAGGCGTTCGCGTCGACCGTCGACTTCGGGCTCGACCCCTTCCAGCGGGCCGGCATCGACGCGCTGGTCGAGGGCCGCAGCGTCCTCGTCGCCGCCCCGACCGGGGCGGGGAAGACGCTGGTCGGCGAGTTCGCGCTGTGGCTCGCCCTCCGCCGCGGCCAGAAGGCCTTCTACACCACGCCGATCAAGGCGCTGAGCAACCAGAAGTTCAACGACCTCCGCCGGGTGCACGGCGACCGCAACGTCGGCCTGCTGACCGGCGACAACGTCATCAACGGCGAAGCGCCGCTGGTGGTCATGACCACCGAGGTGCTGCGCAACATGCTCTACGAGCAGTCGCCGACCCTCCGCGGCCTCGGGTTCGTCGTGCTCGACGAGGTGCACTACCTCGCCGACCGGGCCCGCGGGGCTGTGTGGGAGGAGGTCATCATCCAGCTGCCCGCCTCGGTGCAGCTCGCGTCGCTGTCGGCGACGGTCAGCAACGCCGAGGAGTTCGGCGCCTGGCTGGCCGAGGTCCGCGGCGGCTGCGACGTGGTCATCTCCGAGCTGCGGCCCGTCCCCCTCGAGCACCACTACGCGGTCAACGAGAAGCTGTACCCGGTGTTCCGCAGCGGCGCCGGCGGGGCGGGGGGCAAGAAGGCCGAGACCGCCGACCGGACCGCGGCTCGCCAGGCCCGCGGCGGGAAGCCGAACCCCGAGCTGCTGATGATGGAGCGGCGGGCCCAGACGCGGAACCGCGTCACGCGGAAGGGTCGGCGGGTCTCGTCGGGCCAGAAGCTGCGGGCGCCCCGGCGGAGCGACCTGACCGAGATGCTCGCCGACCGCGGCTGGCTGCCGGCCATCACGTTCATCTTCAGCCGGCAGGCCTGCGACGACGCGGTCGGCCACGTCCTCGGGGCCGGCATCACCCTCACCAGCGCCGAGGAGCGCCGGACGATCCGCCAGGTGATCGACGAGCGCACCGCCGACCTGGCGCCGGAGGACCTCGAGGTCCTCGGCTACGGGCCGTGGGCCCACGGGCTCGAACGGGGGGTGGCCGCCCACCACGCCGGCATGGTCCCGGCGTTCAAGGAGGCCGTCGAGGAGCTGTTCGCCGCCGGCCTGGTGAAGATGGTCTTCGCCACCGAGACCCTCGCCCTCGGCATCAACATGCCCGCGCGCACGGTGGTGATCGAGCGGCTCGAGAAGTGGAACGGCCAGCGCCACGAGCTGCTGACCCCCGGCCAGTTCACCCAGCTGACCGGCCGCGCCGGTCGGCGTGGCCTCGACGCGATCGGCCACGCCGTGGTCGCCTACCAGCGCGACATCGACTTCCCGACCGTCGCGAGCCTGGTCGGCCGGCGCACCGAGCCGCTGGTCAGCCAGTTCGCGCCCTCCTACAACATGGCCGTCAACCTGCTCCGCCACCCCCACGGCGAGGGGGAGGCGTCCGAGGCCGGCGCGGACGGGGGACGGTCCCGCGTCGAGCAGGCCGTCGCCATGCTGGAGCGGTCCTTCGCCCAGTTCCAGGCCGACCAGCAGGCCGGCGGGCGCGCCGCCGAGATCGAGAAGAACCACGCGGCGCTCGAGGGGTACGCCGCCCACCTGCGCTCGGACCGCGGCGACTTCGCGGAGTACTGGGGGTTGCGTCGCGAGCTGTCCCGGCTCGAGTCGGACTCGGCCAAGGACCGCCGGGCGCGTCGCACCCAGGCGATCGAGACCGCGATCGAGAGCCTCCGCCCGGGGGACGTCATCGCCCTCGACGGGGGCCGGCGGGGCAGCACGCGGTTGGCCGCGGTCATCGCGATGACCTCCTCGAAGAGCGGCACGCCACTCGCCACCGTCGTGACCGACGACCGGCGGTCGAGCCGGGTGGGGCCGCGGGAGTTCGACCGGCCACCGGTGCCCGTCGGGTTCGTGCGGCTCCCCTCCGCCGGCAGCCACCGCCAGCCGGCGTACCGCAAGGAGGTGCAGCGGTCGCTGTTGGACGTCACCCCGTCGGGGGAGGCCCGTGGCGACGACGCGCCGGTCGACGCGGCCACGACCGCCCGCATCGCCGAGGTCCGCGCGGCCATGAAGGCCCACCCGGTCCACGGCGACCCCCAGCTCGGCGAGATCGAGGTGTGGGCCCGGCGACACGACGAGCTGGCGGAGAAGACCGACCGCCTCGAGGGGTCGCTGCGCCGTCGCACCCGGTCGCTCGCGACGCGCTTCACCCGCATCGTCGAGCTGCTCCAGCGGCTGGGCTACCTCGACGACGAGCCCGCGCCCACCACCGAGGGGCTGCGGCTGTCCCAGCTGTACGCCGAGACCGATCTCGTGCTGGCCGAGTGCCTGCGGTGGGGGACCTTCGAGGGGCTCAACGCTCCCGAGCTCGCCGCGCTCGTCAGCCTCTTCACCTACGAGTCGCGGTCGGCGGAGGAGGAGCAGGTGTTCGTGCCGACGCAGCGCCTCGAGGACGCCGTCGACGACGTCGAGCGGCACCTGAAGCGGGTCGTCGAGCTCGAGTCCGAGCTGGGGCTGCCGGCGACCCGCGACCTCGACGCCGGGCTGGTGCAGGTCGTCTACCGCTGGACCCAGGGCGTCGACCTCGACCGCGCCCTCGGGCGCAGCGACCTCACCCCCGGCGACTTCGTGCGGTCCGTCAAGATGGTCGCCGACCTGGTCCGCCAGATCCGGGATGCGAGCGACGGCGAGCTCCAACGCGTCGCGCGCGAGGCCAACCACATGCTGGTCCGCGGGGTCGTCGCCTACTGACCTGATGCCACAGCGGCCCGTGCCCGGGCGTCGCCGGGTGGTCGCTATCCTCTGGCGGCCATGGCCCACCCGTTCGGAACCCTGCACCTGATCGTGAACCCCCGTGCGGGGAACGCCGCGGCCCGCAAGGCGCTCCCGGAGCTGCGCACCCTGCTGCAGGCCGAGGGCATCGACCACGAGGTGCACCACACCGACCGGCGCCACCACGCCGCCGACCTCGCGGGGGAGCTGGCGGCCGGCGGAGCGCGCTACATCGGCGCGGTCGGCGGGGACGGGACGGTCCACGAGGTCGTCAACGGGCTTCTCGCCCCCGACGGCACGGCGGTGGGGGAGGACCTCGTCCTGGCCGTCATCAGCGCCGGTTCGGGCGGGGACCTGGCGCGGACCTACGGGCTGGACCGCCCCGTGGACCGGTTGGTCCGGCGGCACCTGAGCACCACCGACACCCTCGCGATGGACGTCGGGCGGGTCACGTTCCACCGCGACGGCGTCGAGCAGCAGGCCTTCTTCGCCAACATCGCCGAGGTCGGGTGGGGTGCAGAGGTCGTCCGCAAGGCCGAGCGGTTGCCCCGCGCCACCGGTCGGCTCCGCTACCTGCTGGCGGCCTACGCCGCGATCCGCTCGGTGAACCGCCAGGACGCCCGACTGGTCCTCGACCGCGCTGACGTGACCGTCCCCCTCGTCGAGCTCGTCGTGGCCAACGGCCAGTTCTTCGGCGGCGGGATGAAGGTCGCCCCCCGCGCCCTGCCCGACGACGGGCTGTTCAACGTCCTCGCCTTCACCGGGGGGCGCAGCCAGGTGTTCACCCTGACGCCGAAGCTGTACCAGGGGGAGCACCTCCCGAACCCCCAGATCGCCGAGTGGCAGTCCGCGACCGTGGAGCTGGCCCCGGACGACCCGATGGCGGTCGAGGCCGACGGCGAGCTGCTCGGCACCACCCCCGCCCGCTTCTCCATCGTGCCCACCCCGCTGCGGATCAAGGTGTAGTGGCCGGTCGGGGCGGACGCCCGGCTGCGGGCAGCGCCGTCGCCGGCGGGTTGGTGGGCGGCTGGGTCGCCGACCGCGTGCTCGGCGACCCCCAGCGCGGGCACCCCGTCGCGGGGCTCGGGGCGGTGGCGGCCACCCTCGAGCGGCGCCTGCACCGCGACCACCCCGCAGCAGGCGCCCTCCACTGGCTGGTGGTGGTGGCCCCGCCCGTGGCCAGCACGTGGTGGCTCCAGCGCCGCCTCGCGGCGCACCCCCTCGGGGTGGCGGCGCTGACAGCCGCCACCGGCTGGGCCGCCACCGGGGGCCACCAGCTCACCGAGGTGGCCGCCGCCATCGCGGCCGCCGTCGAATCGGGCGACCTCGCAGCCGCCCGCGAACGGCTGCCCTGGCTGGTCGGCCGTGACCCGGCGTCCCTCGACGGGGACGGGATCGTCCGCGCCGTCGTCGAGTCCGTGGCGGAGAACACCGCCGACGCGGTCGTCGGGCCGCTGTGGTGGGGTGCGGTGGCCGGACCCGCCGGGATCGTCGCCCACCGGGCGGTGAAAACCCTGGACGCGATGGTCGGCCACCGCTCCCCGCGGTACGCGCGCTTCGGCGTGGTCGCCGCGCGGGCTGACGACCTCGCCAACCTGGTGCCCGCGCGCCTGACCGCCGCGCTGGTGTGCGTCCTCGCACCGCTCGTCGACGGGTCACCGCGCCGGGCGTGGCGGACCTGGCGCCGCGATGCACCTCGCCACCCCTCCCCGAACGCCGGACCGGTCGAGGCCGCCACCGCCGGCGCCCTGGGGGTGCAGCTCGGCGGACCGCTCGACTACGGCCACGGCGTCGAGCGGCGCGGGCCGTTCGGGGACGGGCCGACCCCCGCGGCCGGCGACATCCGCCGGGCGGTCCGGTTGACCACCGCCGTCGGGGCGGCGGCCGTCGGCCTGGCCGCGGCGCTGGCCCTCGTCCGGTCGCCGGTGGGACGCGTCAGGCGGGGCTAGACGACGACGCGGAGGTCGTCGAGGACGGTGGTCGGTCCGGCCGGGTGCCGGGCCTGCCAGGCCGCGGTGAGCCGGCGGACCGCCTGGTCGAGGATCGGCTCCGGGTGGCCCGTCGGCAGCCGGATGTGGTCGGCGTAGGCGCCCGACGGGGACTGGATCGACCCCGGCGCGAGCGCCACGCCGTGCCGCGCCGCGGAGATGGCCAGCTCGCGAGCGCTGTTGCCGTCGGGCAGACGGACCCAGAGGCACAACCCGCCCTCGGGCACGTCGAAGGTCCACGTCGGGAGCTGCGCGGCCAGCGCCTCGGCGAGGTGGTGGCCCCGGCGGGCCAGCAGCTCCCGGCGGTCGTCCTCGAACGCCGGGTCCTGACGCAGCAGCCGCAGGGCGATCAGCTGGCTCGGGACGCTGGTGCCCAGGTCGGCCATGGCCTTCAGGCGGGCCAGACGGCGGATCTCCGGTGCCGGGCCGCGCACCCAGCCGATCCGCAGCCCCGGCCACATCAGCTTCGACATCGACCCGAGGTGCAGGACGTGGTCCGCGCCGGGGTAGCTGGCGAGCGGGGGAGGGGGCCGGCGAGCCCACCAGGTGTCGGCCAGGGTGTCGTCGCTGATCGCGATGACGTCGGGGTGCTCGGCCAGCGCGGCGGCCAGGCGCCGCCGGTTGCGGGCCGGCATGACCGACCCGGTCGGGTTGTGGATCGACGGGATCAGGTAGACGAGGCGTGGGCGGTCGGCCAGGCGGCCGATCACCGCGTCGACGTCCACGCCCTCCGGCCCCACGTCGACGTCGGTGATGTGGGCCCCCGCGGCGGTGAACAGGTCGATGGCACCGGTGTGGGTCAGCGTCTCGGTCACCACGGTGTCGTCGGCGCGGAGGTGCAGCATGGTGATCAGCCCGATCGCCTGCTGCGCGCCGCTGGTGATGAGGACCTCCTCCGGACCGGTGGGCAGGCCGAGGGTGGCGTAGCGCGCCGCGACCTCGGCGCGGAGGTCGTGCAGGCCGGCCGGCACGTACCCGTGGCCGGCGCCGGCCGCGCGGAGGTCGGCCACCGCTGCGGCGAGGACGTCCTCGGGCAGGGGATCGGAGTGGTGCAGCGCCGCTGCGCGGAGGTCGAGCAGCTCCCGCGGCGGGTCGAGCAGCCCGTCGAAGATCTCGTTGCGCTCCAGGCTGCGGAGCAGGACCGACTCGCGGGGCGGTGCCGGTGGCGGGGGGGCCACGCCCTCGACGTAGGTGCCGCTGCCGTGGCGCCGGGCGACCAACCGCCGGTCCTCGAGCACCTCGTAGGCCGCGGCGACGGTCGTGCGGGAGACGCGCAGCGCACCGGCCAGCTGCCGCTCCGCGGGCAGGCGCGCACCGTCGGCCACCTCCCCGGCGTGCAGGAGCCGCTCCAGCGCACCGGCCAGGCGGAGGTACATCGGTCCGGTCCCGTCAGGCCAGTCGTGCAGCCGGTCTGCCAGCCACTGGTGGCCGATGTGGTCGTGCGTCGTGGACATCGCCACACGTTCGCCCAAGTGGTCCGGTCCAGTCAAGAGCCACCTGGTGTCACCCGGTGGTGGCGAGGCGGTATGGTCTGCCGGATGACCGTCCACCGCTCCCGCTCGCGTCGTCCGTCGTGACCCGCACGCTCGTGACCGGCGGGACGCGGTCGGGCAAGAGCGGCGTGGCCCAGTCGCTGCTGCCGGCGGACGCCGCCGTCACCTACGTCGCGACGGGCCGGGCGTCGGATCCCGAGATGGCCGAGCGGATCGCCCGGCACCGCGCCAGTCGCCCCCGGGGCTGGCAGACCGTCGAGACCACCGACGTCGTCGCCGCGATCGCCGCGGCGGCGGGTCCGGTGCTGGTCGACTCCGTCGGGCTGTGGGTGGCGGCCCGGATGGACGACGACGACCTGTGGGAGGCCGGCGACCTCGACGACCTCGCGGCCGAGGCCGCCACCTGGTTCGCCGAGGTGGACCGCGATGTGGTGGTGGTGGCCGAGCAGGTCGGCGGCGGCCTGGTGCCGACGGATGCCGGGTCGCGCCGCTGGGTGGACGCCGTCGGGTTGGTGACCGAGGCCCTGTCGGCCCAGGCCGATCGGGTCGTCCTCGTGGTGGCGGGCCGTGCCGTGGACCTCCCCGCGCCGTGGGGGCAGCCCGCAGCCGACCTCCCGGTCCAGGAGTCGGCGGACGGGGATGAGCAGGCCGACCTGGCGGCCCACGGCGACCGCATGGTCCCCGACGGCGCCCTCGACATGGCCGTCAACGTCGTGGAGGGCGGACCGCCCGCCCACGTGCGGCGCGCCCTCGACGCGGTCGACGTGACCCGCTACCCCGATCCGGGACCGGCCCGACTGGCCGTCGCCGCGCTGACCGGCCTGAGCATCGACCACGTCGTCCTGCTGGCCGGCGCCGCCGAGGCGTTCTGGTTGGTCCCCCTGGCGCTGCGCCCGCGGCACGCGGCGGTCGTCCACCCCACGTTCACCGCCGCCGAGGCCGGGCTGACGGCCTGCGGCGTCCCGGTCACCCGCGTCGCGCGCGACGCAGACGACGGGTGGCGCCTGCACCCGTCCCGCGTGCCGGACGTCGCGGACCTGGTGCTCGTCGGCAACCCGAACAACCCCACCGGCACGCTCGACGACCCGGCTGACATCGCCGCGCTCTGCAGACCGGGGCGCACCACCGTCGTCGACGAGGCCTTCATGGACTTCGTCACCGACGGCCGCTCGAGCCTGGCCGGGCGGGTCGACCTCCCCGGCCTGGTCGTGGTCCGCTCGGTCACGAAGATGTGGTCGGTGCCCGGCGTGCGGGCCGGCTACCTCGTCGCAGACCCGGCCATCGCGGCGCGGATCCGTCGCCGCCAGCAGCCCTGGCCGCTCTCCGCCCACGCCCTGGCCGCGCTGACCGCCGCCGCGGACGGTGAGGCGTGGCGGCTCGAGGCCGCGGAGGGGGTCGCGCGACGGCGTGCGGCCATGACGACGCGGCTGGGCCGGGTGCCCGGCGTGACCGTGCACGACGGCGCCGCCAACTTCGTGCTGGTGGAGGTGCCCGGCGGTCCCGCCGTCCACCGCGCGCTCCTGGCCCGCGGCATCGCCGTCCGGCCCTCGACCTTCCCGCTGCTCCCACCCCGGTTCCTGCGCGTCGCCGTCCGCGACGCCGATGCCGTCGAGCAGCTCGCCCAGGCGCTCAGCGAGGTCCTCTGAGGCGGACGGAGGTGGCGGGGCGGCCGGTGCAGGCGCACCCCGGCGGGCTCATCCGGGTCGGGTGCCCAGGTCCGGCGCGGTCGCGATGTCCGGCGTCTGCGGGGCGCCGACCGCCTCCAGGCGCTCGAGGGCCAGGCGCACGGCGGTGTCCAGCTGGGGATCGTGCCCGGCGGCGGCGTCGTGCGGGGCGATCTCCACCGGGTGGGTCGGATCCGTGCCGTAGTTCTCGACCCCCCAGCCGACGTCGTCGAACCAGAACGCGAAGCCCGGCTGGGTGGTGACGGTCCCGTCCACGCTCGAGTGGCGCGGTTGGATGCCGATGACCCCGCCCCAGGTCCGCGTGCCGACGACCGGTCCGAGGCCCAGGCGCTTCCAGGCGTGCGCGAAGATGTCCCCGTCGGACCCGCACCGCTCGTTGGCGATGGCGACCAGCGGACCGCCGGGCGCGTGGTGGGGGAACGGCTCGAGCGCGCCGGTGCGGCGCATCTGGTAGCCGATCCGCTCGGCCGCGAGCTTCTCGAGGATCAGGCTGGACACGTTGCCGCCGGCGTTGAAGCGCACGTCGACCACGACCGCGTCGGCGTACACCGCGGCGAGGTACTGGCGGTGGAACTCCCCGTAGCCGGTCGCGCCCATGTCCGGCACGTGCACGTAGGCGACGCGCCCGCCGGACCGCTCGTGGACGGCGCGGCGGTTCCGCTCGACCCAGTCGGCGTACCGCAGCGGCGTCTCGTCGTCGAGTGCGCGGACCACCACCTCGCGCGGGTCCGGGTCCGCGACGCGGAGGCGTACCTCCCGCCCGGCGGCGTTGACCAGGAGCGTCGCCGGGGCGACGTCCGGTCCGAGCGGCACGCCGTCGACCGCGAGCACCCGCGCACCGGCGTCCACGCGGACGCCGGGGGCGGCGAGCGGACGTCGGCGGAGCGGATCGGTCGGGTCCGCCTCGAGCAGCCTGGTGAGCGTCCAGGCGTCGCCATCCCACGCGACGTCGGCGCCGAGGTGCCCCACCGGCATCCTCGGCGGCGAGGGGTGGTCGCCGCCCCGCTCGTAGGCGTGGCCGGTGCCGAGCTCGCCGAACATCTCCCAGATCAGGTCCGACAGCTCGCCACGCGTGGCGATCCGGTCGATCAGGCCGGCGTAGCGGTCGTGGACCGCGGCCCAGTCCACCCCGGACATCTCCGAGTGCCAGAACAGGTCGCGCTGCAACCGCCAGGCCTCGTCGAAGATCTGGCGCCACTCCGCCGGGGGATCGACGGGCACCGACACCCGTGACAGGTCGAGCCACCCGCTGACCCGCGGACCGCCCTCAGCCGCCGGACCGTCAGGCGGCTTCACGCCGGCCTTGACCGCCCGCAGCCGCCGCTTGACCGCGTAGACGGTCGTCCGGCGGTCCGCTGACACCGCCAACGACGAGATCGCGGGCAGGACCACCTCGTGGCGGGCGGTGTCGAGGTCGAGGACCTCGGCCTGCCCCCCGGGGCGCCGCTCACCGGGTGGCGCGCCCGGTGGCGGCGGCGGGCGCAGCGGCGTTGCGAACGCGAGGACCTTCCCGTGCAGCCCGATCACGCCGCGGTACCGACCGGTCGGGAACGGCAGGGCGACGACGCGGTCGGCAAGCCCGTCGACGTCGACGACCACCGGTGGGGGGCGCCGACCGGGCGCGGAGGGGTCGCCGGGCGACGGCGGGTCGCCATCGCCCTCGGGGGCGGCGTCCCGGTCCGCGTCGGGGGTCGACGTGGCGGTCTCGGGGGCCGGGGCCGACGGGGGCCGCGGCGGGGGCGTGCCCGGCGCCCGGGGCTCGCGGTCGAGCGGTGCGGTGCCGTCCGCCGCCAGCACGGCCGCCATGATGACGTCGGGGTGGGGGAAGCCGTGGTCGAAGAACAACCCGTCGCGGACCGGGGCGAAGCGGGTGCTGGCGACCCAGTAGAGGTAGTGGCCCGCCGGATCGAAGTCCGGGGCCCGGTGGGCGGCCCGCGCCTCCGCCACCACCGCGGTGGACCCCGGCGGATCGCCGCGGTGCCACAGCCGGATGCTCGCCGTGTACCAGTTGGACTCCCGCTGGCTGTAGGCGAGCCAGCGGCCGTCGGGGGACCAGGCCGGCTCGTCGATCCCGTAGGGGGACGTCGCGACCTCCTCGACAGTCCCGCTGGAGAGGTCGACGACCCGCAGCCGTCCCTGCTGGTCGGTGACGGCCACCACGTCGTCGACGGGGGACACGACCAGCTCGAGGGGGACGCCGAGGTCGACGTCGAGGCGGTGCGGCTCCTCGTCCGACAGCGCCCCCGGGCTGGTCGCGAGGACCTCCAGGCGCTCCTCGCCGGAGCTGTCGGAGACCGCGACCAGCCGCTGGCCGTCGGGCAGCCAGCGGACCAGCCGGTGGTTGGCGCCCTGACGGGTCCCGACCTGGGTGACCGGCCCGTCGTGGAGACCCATCGCGAACGCCCGGCCACGGATCCGCAGGGCGACGTGGGTGCCCGCCGGGTGGACGGCGTAGGACTGCAGCCAGCGGCTCGGGTCGGCGAACGTGGCGGTGCGCTGGACGCGGGGTGAGGCGACGGACAGCGCGACCCGCTCCGGTGACGGGTCCGCCGGGTCGAGGCGCCACAGGTCACCGCCGCAGGTGTAGACGATCGTGCGGCCGTCCGTGGCGGCGAAGCGCGCGTAGAAGTCGCGGTGGTCGGTGTGGACGACCAGGTCCTGGCCGTGGATGTCGCACGAGCAGACGTTGCCGACCCCGTCGTGGTCGCTGATGAACCACACCCGGTCGCCGAGCAGCATCGGCGCGCCGATGTCGCCGGGGAGGTCGCCGAGGAGCCGCTGGAACGCGCCACCACCCGTGTCGTCGAGCCACAGCTGGCCCGCGGTGCCGCCGCGGTAGCGCTTCCACCGACCCTGGTTGGTCGTGTGCCGGCCGATCAGCACGCGGACGCCGCCGTCCACAGCGGGAGGGCCGGCGCGCATGGCGACCTCGTGGGCCGATCCCCAGCCGAGCGGTTCGTGGTGGCCCGGCGTCGGGCCGGCCGCGACCAGGTGGCTGTCGCGGGCGAACGGCAACCCCTGGTTGGTCGCGACGACGACGCGACCGTCGGGGTGCCAGGCCCGGGTGGTGGTCGTGGTGGCCCCGAGGTAGGTCAGCCGCTCGGCCGCCCCGCCCGACAGCGGCATGACGTAGGCCTCCGGGTGCTGGGCGTCCCGGCCGGTGAAGGCGACCTGCTGGGCGTCGGGGCTGATGACCGGGTGGCTCGCGCCGCTGCGCCCGTCCGTCAGGCGGTGGGCGCGGCCGCCGTCGAGGTCGACCACCCAGAGGTCGTCGTCGGCGACGAAGACGACGGTGTCACCGACGACGGCGGGGTGGCGGACGTAGGCGTGGTCGGCGGTCGCGGCTGGCATGGGGGTGCGGGAGGATACCGCGGCGTCGACGGGCCCCCGGCTGGGTGGGGGTCCGCCTGCTAGGGCAGCCGGCTGCGCTGGGCGGCGACGGCCTCGCGCTGGTAGGCCTCGCGGGCGGCGTCGTCGGCCTGCACCATGATGTCGTAGGCCCCGAGCAGCCGGGCCACGGCGGCGCGTGCGGCGGTCGGGAGCCAGGCCGTCATGTCGGCGACGACCGCGAGGTACCCGGGGACGAACGCCTCGTCGCGACGTCGGCGGAGGACCCTGACGACGGCGCGGGCCACGTCGTCGGGCTCGACCGGCGGCACCACCGAGCGACCCAGCCCCGAGCCGAGCCGCGTGTTGACCGGCACGGGCATGATGGCCGACACGTCGATGCCGGTGCCGCGGAGCTCGGCGCGCAGGGAGTCGGTCGCGCCGACCACCGCGTGCTTCGAGGTCGTGTAGGTCACGAGCCGCGGCACCGCGACCTTCCCGGCGGTCGAGGCGATGTTGACGATGTGGCCGCGCCCTCGGTCCGCCATGACCTGCACCGCGGCCTTGCAGCCGTTCAGGACGCCGCGGACGTTGACGTCGAGCTGCAGGTCGGTGCCGCGGTCGTCCTCCTTCGCGAACTCCCCGACCAGCATGATCCCCGCGTTGTTGACCATCACGTCGAGAGGGCCGAGCGCCTCCTCCGCGGCGGTGACGAAGGCACGGACCGACGCGGGGGACGTGACGTCGAGGTCCAGTGCGACCGCCCGGTCACCCAGCTCGGCTGCGGTGATGCGGGCGAGGGGGAGGTCGAGGTCGCCGATCGCGACCGACATGCCCTCGGCGACGAGCGCCCGGGCGATCGACTTGCCGATCCCCTGCGCGCCGCCGGTGATCGCGGCGACCTTGCCGTGCAGCTGGACTGCCATCGGTGTGCTCCTCGTCGTGGCTCGCCCGGCAACCTAGCGGCGTTAACCTACGGGCGGCAACCGGCCCGGACGCACGACGACCGCCGACGTGATCGGCGGTCGTGGAGGCGGTGGTGGCCCCGCGCGGGGGCGGGTGCCCACCAGCGGTGCCCTACCAGGAGGACTTGGTGATGCCCGGCAGCTCGCCGTTGTGCGCCAGCTCGCGGAAGCTGACGCGGGACAGGCCGGCGAAGCCGACGTGGCCCCGGGGCCGGCCGTTGAGCCGGTCGCGGTTGCGCAGGCGGACGGGGCTGCCGTTCACCTTCATCTTGTTCAGCGCGTCGCGGGCCTCGAGCTTCGCGTCGAAGTCCACGTCGGGGTCCTTGACGATGGCCTTCAGCTCGGCGCGGCGTGCGGCCTGGCGGGCCACCATCTCGGCGCGCTTCTGGTTCTGGACGATCTTGCTCTTCTTGGCCACGTGGGGCCCTCCAGGGGTGTCGGAGGAGTTGGGGGAGGTCTGGCCGCGGGCAGCACGACACGTGCCCGTCCGGCGGGACGACGAGTCTACACCGCCCCCGCGCGGGCGCAGTGGCTGCCGGGGGCCGGCGGCGGTCGGCCACCACCTGCCCACTAGCATGGCCGCGTGGGACACCAGCGCACCATCGACCACGCCGTCGCCGCGATGCGGACCGCCGGGGTGGATGCCCTCCTGATCGGACCCGGCGCCGACCTGCGCCACCTGACCGGCTACGCCGCGCACGCGCTCGAGCGGATGACGCTGCTCGTGCTGCGCGCCGACGGCCGCCACGCCCTGGTCGTCCCAGAGCTCGAGCGCGCGGCCGCGGTCGCCGGCACCGACGCGGTGCCGGTGCGGACGTACGCGGAGACCGCCGATCCCGCGGACACCGTGGCGGAGGTGCTCGACGGCGTCCCCGCAGACGCCCGCCTCGGTGTCGGCGACCAGCTGTGGGCCCGGTTCCTGCTGGCGCTGCAGCAGGTCCGTCCGGGCGCCCGCTGGCAGCTCGCGTCCCACGTGACCCGCGACGTGCGGATGGTGAAGGACGCCGCGGGACTCGACGGGCTCCGCCGCGCCGGCGCGGCCATCGACGCGGTCCACCGCCGGATGGGGGAGTTCCTCGTACCGGGGCGGACCGAGCAGGAGGCCGGTCGGGCCATCGCCGCGGCCATGCGGGAGGAAGGTCACGACGACGTGGACTTCGTCATCGTCGGGAGCGGCCCGAACGGCGCGTCGCCGCACCACGAGACCTCGGACCGGGTCCTGTCCGCCGGCGACGCGGTGGTCGTCGACACCGGCGGACCCGTCGCGGGGTGGTTCAGCGACTGCACCCGCAACTACGTCCTCGGCTCCGCGCCGGACGGCTACGAGGCCGCCCACCAGGTCCTCTGGGACGCCCAGCGGGCCGCGGTCGCCCACGTCCGTCCGGGCGTGACCGCGGCGTCGGTGGACGCGGCCGCCCGACAGGTCATCGCCGACGCGGGCTACGGCGACGCGTTCATCCACCGCACGGGCCACGGCATCGGCCTCGAGGTCCACGAGGAGCCCTACATCACCGCCGGCAACGACCTGCGCCTGCAACCCGGCATGACGTTCTCCGTCGAGCCGGGGATCTACCTCGAGGGCCGCTACGGCATGCGGATCGAGGACATCGTCGCGGTCACCGAGGACGGCGTCGAGCGCCTGAACACGACCGACACCGCGCTGGTGGTGCTGCCGGCGTGACCCCCGAGCGGACGTCGACCGCCGACCCGGTCGCCGCTGACGGCCCCGGCCCGGTGGACCGGGACCGCCGGGTGCTCCGCCGAGCGGTGAGGGCGGGCGCGCTGACCGCGGTGGCGCTGGCCGTCCTGACCGGCGCGGCGAACATCGCGTTCGGCGGTGACGGCGTCAGCGCCGCGATCTGGGTGTCCACCTCGGCCGTGGTCGGCACCCTCGTCACGAGCGGCTGGATGGTCCTCACCCTGGTGCTCGACCTGATCGCCGGGGAGGTCCCCAGCCGCCGCCGTGCGGTGTGGACCGCCGCGCTGTTCGCGGTGGCCTTCCTCGCCCCGATCGTCCCGGCGGCCATGCTGCAGGTCGCGGCCGGCCGATGAGCGGCACCTGCGCGACCTGCGGCCGGACCTTCGAGGTCGCTGCCGACCTCGCCGCCCGCTACCCCGGGTGGACGCCCAAGGAGTGCCCGTCCTGCTTCCGCAGCGGCGCCGGGGGAGGGGGCGGGGGGTCCCGCCGGAGGACGACGCTGGTCGAGGAGAACCTGACCACCGCGGAGGTGCTGGAGCGCTACAGCGCCGGCCCCGCCGACGGGGTCTTCACCGACGGCAGCGCCCAGCCGAACCCCGGCCCCGGAGGGTGGGGGGCGGTCTACGTCGTCGACGGCGAGATCGTCGACCAGCGCCACGGCCACGATCCCGACACGACGAACAACCGCATGGAGCTCACCGCGATCGCGTCGGCGGTCGAGCTGGTGCCGGTGGGCACCCCGGCGACGATCTGGACCGACTCGAAGCTCGCCGTCGACACCCTCACCTCCTGGGCGCACGGCTGGGCTCGCCGCGGCTGGCGACGCAAGGGCGGCGAGATCAAGAACCTCGACCTCATCAAGCCCCTCCACGCGGCGCTCGCCGACCGCCCGGAGCTGCGGCTCGAGTGGATCGCCGCACACTCCGGGAACCGCTGGAACGAGTACGCCGACTCCCTCTCCACGGCGTACCTGCGCGACACGGTCTGAGCCGAGCGCGTCCACGTGCGGGCTCCGGCCGGCGGGGGCGCCTACGACCACGACCGTTGACGGGAAGTACGCTGGGCGTCCATATGGGAGTGGACGCGTCCGATCGCGACGAACCGCTGCTGCTCGTGGGCGCCGACGTCGTCACGCTGGATGACGCCGCGCCGTCGGCCCGGGCGGTGCTGATCCGTCGGCGCCGGATCGCGTGGGTGGGTGACGACCCGAGCGACGTGACCCCTCCGGGGTGCCGGGTCCTCGACCTGACCGGGACGACGCTGCAGCCGGCGTTCGTCAACGCCCACACGCACCTGACCAACCTGGGGCTGATGCTCAGCGCCCTCGACCTCGGGGTCGCAGAGTCGGTCGAGGACTGCCTCGCCGCGGTCCGCGCCAACGTCGACGTCACCCCCGACCCGGTGCTGTGGGGGATCGGGTGGGACGAGACCCGGTGGCCCGAGCACCGCGCGCCGACCGCTGACGAGCTCACCGTCGCGGCCGAGGGGCGACCGGCGATGCTGTCGCGCTCGGACGGCCACTGCGTCGTGGTCGACCGCACGTCGCTGACCGCGCTGCCGCTGGGCCGGGCCCGCGGCGTGGACCGGGGCAGCGACGGCCGGCCGACGGGCCTCCTCCGCCAGGAGGCCGCGCAGGTCGCGCAGCGGTGGTTCGTGGCGCAGCTGCCGAGCGCCACCCTGCGGCACGCCCGGCGCCTCGCCGTCCGCGAGCTCGCCGCCTCCGGGGTGGCGTCCGCCCACGAGATGGGCGGCCCGCACCGCATGGGACCCGACGACTTCGACGCCTGGCTGGCCGGCGACTGGCCGATCGAGGTCGTGGCGTACTGGGGCGACGTCGACCTCGACTTCGTCGCCGAGCGCGGACTGCGCCGCATCGGCGGCTCGCTGCTGCTCGACGGCAGCATCGGGAGCCACAGCGCCGCGCTCGCCAGCCCGTATGCGGACAAGTCCGGCGCGGGGCAGCTGTACCACGACACCGAGGAGCTGAGCGAGTTCGCGCTGCAGGCGACCCGCAAGGGCATCCAGGTGGCCCTGCACGCCATGGGTGACCGCGCGATCGGCCAGGCCATCGACGTGTTCGAGTCGGTCGCGGCGGCGATCGGCCCCGAGCAGCTGCGGCGGACCTGCCCCCGACTGGAGTACGCCGCCCTGGTCGACGCCGCCGACGTCCGCCGCCTCGCCGCGCTCGGCGTGGTCGTGACGGCCCAACCGGCCAACGACCTCGACCTGGCGACGGTCGGCGGGACCTACGAGCGGCGTCTCGGAGCCGACCGGGCGCGTGCCGCCAACCCCCTGGGGGTGCTCCAGCGCGCAGGGGTGCCGCTCGCGTTCGGCTCCGACGACGTGCAGGCGCTCGACCCGTGGGCGACGGTCCGGTCGGCCGCGAGCCACCCGGAGGAGGGCATGCGGATGGACGCCACGGCCGCCCTCCGCGCTGCGACGCTGGGGGGCCGCCTGGCTGCCCGCCAACCCATGGTCGGCGCGATCAGGGCCGGCAACCGCGCTGACCTCGCTGCCTTCGAGGGAACCCCGGCGGCACCGGGCCAGTGCGTGCTCACGACCGTCGCCGGCCGGGTCGTCCACGGACTCGGCCTGCTGTCCTACGCTTGAGGGGTGCCCGTGCGAACCGTCCGCGCAGTCGAGGAGGTCGAGGTCGCCGTCGTCCTCGGCGCGACGCGCGCACAAGCCGTCGCCGTCACACGGGCCCTCGTCGGCGAGGGGCTGCTCGAGCACGGGGTGGCGGTCATCGCAGGGGCGGTCGCGTCCCGCTGGGGCATCGACATCCCCGACGCGCTGCGCGCGATCGCGGACGGCCGTGAGGTCGGCCGTGCCTTCAGCGACTACGAGCTCCGTGTCGGCCGCGAGGAGGCCGAGTCCGACCTCGAGGACGCCTGGGCGAGCCGCGACCCAGGTGACCCAGCGTGGTCGCGGCTGCGCGGAGGCGCCGAGTTCGTCGCAGAGAGTGACGTCACGGTCGATGAGGCCCTGGTCGAGGCCGCCGTGCCCGCGTCGGTGCACCACCTGTCCGCACGGGACGTGGCCGGCACGGCCTGACCGGCGAAGAGGCGGTGAACGGACGGAAAATCGCCGGGGCGGGTTTTCCCAGGTCAGGGCCACGATCGAACGCGAAACCGCAGGTCAGCGCCCTGTGGGACATGCCGCAGACAGCTTGACGAGTCCCCGGTCACGCCGTACCTTCTCCGACGTCAAGCCACGGCGGCAAAGGACCGGAGCACGACTGGAAGTGGCGCAGATCGAACGAAGGCAGGGCCCAGCGCGGCCCTGCGGGGGATCTTCTCCAGACATGCGTATGACGCTGTGTGACCTGCTCCCGCCTTCGCGGGTGTCAGGCCGTGGCAGGTGTGGGGGCCAGCAGGCGTAGTAGAGAACGGAGGTCGCGGACACGCCACCCGCGACCTGTCGGTGCCAACTGCCCGCTGCCCACGACGGACCCGGCCCCGAGGACCTGCTCCTCGGGGCCGGGCCGGTTTTCGGACGGGTTCGGCCCGTCGGGCGATTTCGTTGCGGCCCCGTCCCCGAGCGGCTACACATGCGCCCGCGCACGCCACCGACGACCCGGGCTGGGCGCGATCTGAGCCCACGGAAGCCGCGGAGGAAACCCCTTTGGCAGACCCAGACCTCGAGGCCACGAGCGCCGACGACGAGTTCGCTGACGACCTCGACGACGGCGAGGACCTCGACGACGACCTCGAGTTCGAGGGCGACGACCTCGATGACGACATCGAGTCCGACGACGACGACCTCTTCGACGACGACGACGAGGACGACGACCTCGACGGCGACGAGGTCAGCGAGGACGACGACGAGACCGAGGGCGACGACGAGGACGAGGAGCTCGAGGAGGACGACGAGGACGACGAGGACGACCTCGAGGACGAGCTCGACGAGCTGCTCGAGGAGGACGAGGAGGTCCAGCCCCTCGACGAGGAGGAGGGCGGCGCGAAGAAGGGCGCCAAGCCCCGTCGCAAGCCCGAGCTGATCAGCGACGACGAGTTCACCTGCCGATCCTGCTTCCTCGTGAAGAAGCCCTCCCAGCTGGCCGACGCGGAGCAGATGCTCTGCTTCGACTGCGTCTGACCACGGGCGTCCGGCAGGCGGTGACGCGGCCCGGGGCCCGGCGGGCCGGCCTCGCCCTGCTCGCCGGGGTCCTGCTCTACGGCGGCCACCCCCCGATCGGCCTGGCCGCCGCCGGGTTCGTCGCCCTGGTCCCACTCGTCGCGCTGTCCAGGGAGCTGGCGCGCGACGGCGTCCGCGCGCGCGTCGCCTTCGGGTACGGGTTCCTCGCGGGCGCGACGTTCTTCGGTCCGCTGCTGTACTGGCTGATCCCCTTCGGCTACGCCGCGTTCGGGCTGCTGACGCTGGTGCAGTCGGCCTACCTCGGCGTCGTGACCGCGCTCCTGACCGCCTACGGGGAGCGTCGTGGCCGGGCCGCGGTCACCGTCGCGATCTGGGTCGGCCTGGAGGCGCTCCGAGGGGTGTGGCCGTTCGGCGGGCTCGCGTGGGGTGGCCTCGCCTACACCCAAGCGGACGGCGGGCTCGCGCTGGGGGTCGCCAGGACGCTCGGGGCGGCCGGCATCAGCGCGGTCCTCGCCACCGTGGCCGTCGCGGTCGAGGAGGCGATCCGCGGCGCCGCGACCGGCTGGGCGGCCGCGAGGGAGGAGGCCGTGCCGGCCGACGCGGTGTTCCGCCGCATCCGGACCCCGCTCCTCACCGTCCTCGGCGTGCTCGCCGTCGCGGTGCTGCTGGCGGGCTCACCCCCCGCCCCCACCGGGCGCACGACCTCGTTCGGGATCGTGCAGGCCGGCGACACCCGGGCGACGTCGGCGGCGGGGGTCACGAGGATCGACACCGGCCGGATCGTCCGCGTGGCCGAGCTGATGGTGGAGGCGACCGCGGCACTCGCCGACGATCCGCCCGACGTGGTGATCTGGCCGGAGAACGCCCTCGACGGCGACATCCGCCAACCCCGCTGGGCGGAGGTCGAGGCGATGCTCGAGGCCGGCGTCGACCTGGTCGACCCGGCCCCGATCCTGGCCGGTGAGTCGATCGACGGGACCGAGCCCGCCACGCGCTTCAACGCGATGACCGTGTTCACCGCCGACGGGATCGGCGAGTCCTACCGCAAGCGCCGGCCGGTGCCGTTCGGCGAGTACGTCCCGCTGCGGTCGTGGCTCGACTGGTTCCCGCCGCTCGAGCAGATCCCGAGCGACGTGGTCCCCGGCGACGGCCCGCAGGTCGTGCACGTGGGCGGGGCGGCGGTCGGCAACGTCATCTGCTTCGAGAACACCTTCGGCCACCTGGTGCGCGACCAGGTCCACGCGGGCGCCGACGTGCTCGTGGTGTCGACCAACAACTCGAGCTTCGGCGACACGCCCATGTCGTCCCAGCACATCGCCTTCAGCCAGGTCCGCGCGGTGGAGACCGGGCGCTGGGTCGTCCACGCCGGGATCTCCGGCATCTCGGGGTTCGTCGACCCCGAGGGCGTGGTCCACCAGCGCACCGAACTGTTCGAACGCGCCACGCCGGTGATGGACGTCCCCCTGGTGGAGGGGAGGACGCCGGCGATGCGGATCGGCGACGCGGTCGCCTGGCTCGCCGGGGCGGTGGCGGTGCTGGGCCTCGCGGCGGTCGTGGTCGACCGCCGGCGGGCTGGCTAGCCCTTCTTGCCCTGCTGGTAGCGCCGCTTGTAGCGGTCGACGCGACCGGCCGTGTCGACGATCTTCATCTGCCCCGTGAAGTACGGGTGGCTGGCCGCGGAGATCTCGATCCGCTTCAGCGGGTAGGTGTTCCCGTCGGACCACTCGATGGTGTCGCTGGTCTCGATGGTGGAGCGGGTGATGAACGCGAAGTCCGCGCCCGGGTCCTGGAAGACCACAGGGCGGTACTCGGGGTGGATGCCCTTGCGCATGGGACTACTTCTCTTCCTTGAACTCGACGTGCTTGCGGACGACCGGGTCGTACTTCTTGATCGTGATCCGCTCGCGCTGCGTCTGCTTGTTCTTGGTGGTCATGTAGGTGAAGCCGGTGCCGGCGGTGGACCGCAGCTTGACCTTGATCCGGTTCTCGCTCTTCGCCATCAGACCTTCACCCCTCGACGGCGCATGTCCGCCAGGACGGACTCGATCCCGCGCTTGGAGATGGTCTTCATCCCCTTCGTCGACAGCGTCAACGTCACCCACCGGTTCTCGGAGGGGACGAAGTAGCGCTTCGTCTGCAGGTTCGGTTCGAACCGCCGCTTGGTCTTGCGGTGGGAGAACGACACGTTGTTACCGGTGGTCGGGCGCTTGCCCGTGACCTGGCACACCTTGCTCACGGCAGGGCTCCTGGGATCGGGAGGTCTGGTGGAGGGGAGGCCGGACGCCGGTGGGCGGCGGCGAACCCCGAGGCACGGACGCAGCGAGACAACGCGCATCGCGCGGGTCCGCAAGTGTAGACCGCACCCCCCTGATCCGACAACCGGCGGGGGAGGGGATGGGTCAGAACAGCCAGGCGAGCAGCGCGACGAGCGCCCACACCGCCGCGGCGATCGCCACGAGCACGACCACCACGAGGACGACCACGGTGATCACCAGGATCCGCCGGCTGTCGGCCCGGGTCCGGTCGGGGTCGAGGGAGTGGGTGCGGAGGAGCCGCACGTTCCGCTCGTTCGCCTTGAAGAACACGTCGCTGATCCACCCCACGAACGGGATCGCGTTGAGGGCGGCGTCCGCCGCCGCGTTGAGCAGCATGCGGGCCACGGTCGCCCCCCGCGCGCCGAGCAGGATGCCCTGGGCGATGATGCCGGCCGACAGCGCCAGGCCGGCCGCGCCGCCCACCCAAGGGATGAAGCCGATGATCGCGTCGACGCCGACGGTCCGGTCGGTGCCCGGGATCGTGAAGAGGCTGTCGAGGACGCGGGCCATCTCCTCGACCCGTCGGTAGCGGGCCCGCCCCTCGGCATCGAGCTCCGGTGGGGGAGAGGTCGACATGGTGAGCACCACGCTACCCAGGTCGAACGGCTCGAGGAGGGCGGCGTCGAGCGCTCGCGAGCGAACCCGGACCGGTCGGGTACGGTAGCGCCGCGCTCCCGTCATCTAGCTGGCCCAGGATACCGGCCTTTCAAGCCGGCGGCGCGGGTTCGAATCCCGTCGGGAGCACTACCGAAACCGCAGATCAGGGGCGGTTCGGGGATTGGCCCTCGAGGTGCGGGAGGCTCCCCGCTCACCCACGATGTGCACCTGTGCCACCCACGTGACCGACGTGCACATCCTCGGCCGTGAGCGCTCCGGTCGGGTCCTGCCATCGACCCGTGGGCGCACCGCGGGGCGTGTGGTCTGGTGTGGCATGACCGCTGTCGTCGACGAACTCCCCCAACCTCGGTGAGAGGCGGGCATCGATGAGGAACCTCACCCGGTGTGACGCACGGGGAGTTCGCGCTCGCGAACGGTGTCACCTGCCACCACGATGGGACCAGGGTGTTGCCAGTTGCTAGGGACCACCTCGGCCGGGGTGAGGGTCGTAGTAGCAGGGTCATGAACGCGATGACGGCTGTCAACGATCTGCCTCCTTGGT
>NZ_CAXQBR010000020.1 GCF_964222135.1 Euzebya sp. | reverse complement strand
CCGCCGCCGATGAAGGCGATGCCGATGGCGGCGAGGACGACGCCGAGGATGCGGATGCGGGACGCGATCATGACGGTGGACCTCCTCGTAAGGTCCCAGGTCTCCGGTCTGGTGTGGGGTTGGTGGGGTGTGGTGGAGACACCATCAGCATCGACACCCGGCCGGTCTGTCGACAGGCCGCACAGCCCCCTCCCCGCGGGACCCTCGACCCCACCCGGCACGGACCACACGACCCGGGCCCATCAGCTGGCGTGCACCGGCGTCGGACGTCGCGTGCGATGTCACAGGGGGGCGGCACCCTGCACACCACCCCGTCGCACGGCGCCGCCGCAGGCCCCGGCGTCGCAGGCCCGACGCCCCGACCCACACACACCTCCGGAGCCCCCACATGACCGGTCGCACCCACGCGCTGCTCGGGGCGGTGACGTGGGTCGTGGTGGCGGGCGAGGCCGTGCCCGGTGCCCCCTCCTCCGGCGAGATCGCGTTCGGGGCCGTGATCTGCGCCGGCAGGGCCCTGCTCCCCGACCTCGACCACGTCGGCAGCCGGGCCAGCCGCGCGGGTGGGGTCGCCACCCGCGCACTCGCGGTCGGCGTCCGGACCGCGGCCGGGGGCCACCGCGGCGCGACGCACAGCGCGGTGGCGGTCCTGGCCCTGTGGCTCGGGCTGACCGCGGTCGCGGATCGCATGCTGGTGCCCGACGCGCGGTGGATCGCCGATGCGGTGGCCGCCGGGGCGCTCAGCCACCTCGTCGCCGACGGCCTGACCGCCGGCGGCGTCCCGCTGCTGTGGCCGCTCACCCGCCGGCGGCTGGGCGTCCCCCTCGCCCGGACCGGCGGGTCCGTCGACCGACTGGTCGGCCTGGCCTGCCTCGCCCTGCTCGCGGTGGTCGCGATCCGGTCGGTGTGGCCGGCGCTGCTCTGACCGGTCCCGGCCCGGCCGTCAGCCGGCCGGCTGCTGCTCGCCCAGGGTGGCGTCGAGGGTCAGCTCCTCACCACCGCGGACCACGTCTAGGGAGATCGTGTCACCCGGATCGTGCGTCTGGACGGCGACGGAGAGGTCGGCGATGGACTCGACCGGTTCGCCGTCCACGGCGACGACGATGTCGCCCCGACGGACGCCGGCCTCGTCGGCCGCTGAGCCGTCCTGCACCTGGGCGATGACGGCGCCCGACTCGACGCCCAGCGCGTAGCGCTCGGCGACCTGGGGGTCGACGGTCTGCCCGGCGACGCCGAGGGCGGCGTGCACGACCGTGCCGGTCTCGAGGATCTGGTCGGCGACGTCCCGGACGGTCGTCACGGGCACGGCGAACCCGACGCCGCTGGAGGTCCCGCTGCCGGACAGGATCGCGGTGTTGAGGCCGATCAGCTCACCGTCGCCGTCGACGAGTGCGCCGCCGGAGTTGCCCGGGTTGATCGAGGCGTCGGTCTGGATCAGGTCGCCCAGCACACCGGACTGCCCGCCGAGCGTCCGGTTGGTGGCGCTGACGATCCCGGTCGTGACGGACCCCTCCAGCCCGAACGGGCTCCCGATCGCGATGGTGGGCTCCCCGACGGTCGGTTCGTCGTCGGCGAAGGGCACGGACGGCAGGTCGGTCGCGCCGATCCGGAGCACCGCCACGTCGGTGGCGGGGTCCGCCCCGACCACCTCGGCCGGGAACACCTCGCCGCTGGCGAGCGTGACCTCGACCTCCGCGGCGTCAGCCACCACGTGGGCGTTGGTCACCAGGATGCCCGCGGGGTCGTACACCACCGCAGAGCCCGAGCCCTGCCCGGCCGGACCGGACACCCCGACCCGGGCCACGGAGGGTGAGACGGCCGCCGCGACCTCTGCCACCGAGGGCATCTCCGCCACGACGGGCGCGGTCGTCCCGCTCGTCTCTGCAGTCGGGGCAGTCGGGTCGTCGACGGTCGCGCGGGCCACTGGGACGGCGACGGCGGCGGCGACGACGGCCGCGATGGCCGCGCTCGCGACCGGCGTCCACCGACCCCGGCGATCTCCGCGGCGGTGGTGCGAGGTCGACGGCGGCGGGGGGACCGGCAGCGGTGCGGGTGCGGGCGGGGTGTGGCGCTCGTCGACGTCGACGGGGCGCTCGATGACGGTGGGCATGCGACGAGGGTGCAGCCCACCCCGTCAACGCTGGCCCGCACGACCGCCAAGACTTCGCCACGACCTGCCGGTCATGGCAAAGCTCGTCTCAGGCCGGGCTCACCTCAGGCCCGCTCACCTCATGCCGGCCCGTCCCAGATCAGGCGGCGACGAGCGGCGTGGAGATGTAGAGGCGTGACCCGTCGGTGTAGCGCAACCGGTTCTTGTGCACGTCGACCAGTTGGAACCGCCCCTCGGGCTCGTCTCCTGTCAGCTTCTGCACGGTCTCACCCTGGATGCGGTACCGCGAGCCGGACTGGGTCCGGATGATCCGCGGCGCGTCGGTCCTCTCGGGGGTGGTGGTCTGGGTGGTCATGGTGGTGTACCTCCTGACTGCGAGGACATCATCCCCCCGCGCTCGCAGGGTGTAACGGGCCGTTCGGACGGGGTGACCTCGCGTAGGACGACCCCTGATCGGCCGGCCGGCGGGAATGTTGAGCGCCCGCCCCGCGCTGTACCGCCCATGACCACGATCGGCATCACCGGATCCACCGGGCACGTCGGCGGGATGGTGGCCCGCCAGCTCGCTGACGTCGCCCCCACCCTCATCGTGCGCGACCCCGATCGCGCGCCGGACATCCCCGGCGCGACCGTGCGGGTCGCCGACTACGCCGATCGCGGGGCGTGCGCCGACGCCTTCGCGGGCGTCGACGTCCTCTTCCTGGTCTCGGGCGCGGAGCATGCCGACCGCCGCCAGCACCACCGCAACGCGATCGGCGCAGCCGCCGAGGCCGGTGTGACCCACCTGGTGTACACGTCCTTCGCGGGCGCCGCGCCGGACGCGATCTTCACGCTGGGGCGGGACCACGCCGACGCCGAGGCGGCGATCAGGGAGTCCGGCCTGCCCGCGACCATCCTGCGGGACAACTTCTACGCCGACCTGCTCCCGTGGTTCGCCGACTCCGAGGGGGTCATCCGCGGGCCCGCGGGGGAGGGGCGGGTTGCCGCCGTGGCCCGCGCCGACGTGGCGGACGTCGCCGCGGCGGTCCTCCGCGACCCCGCCGCCCACGCCGGTGCCGTCTACGAGCTGTCCGGCCCGGAGGCGCTCACGATGGCCGAGATCGCCGACCGCGCCGGGGCCGTCATCGGCAAGGAGCTGCGGTACGTGGCCGAGACGGTGGACGAGGCTCGCGCCTCCCGCGCCCACCTGGATCCCGAACCCTTCGAGATGGACGCCTGGATCTCCACCTACACGGCGATCGCGGCGGGAGAGGTGTCCCGCGTCACCGACCACGTGGAGCGCGTGGCCGGCCACCCGGCCCGGACGATCGAGGAGGCACTCGAGTAGGCCCGGGCCTGACGAGCGCGCAGCCGCCGACGACGCGCCCCTGAAAACGACGACGAGGCCGACCAGGTGGTCGGCCTCGAGTGCGCTGAAGGGGTGCTACAGCGGCGTGACCTGCTGGGCTTCGTCGCCCTTGCGGCCTTGACCGATCTCGAACTCCACGCGCTGGCCGTCCTCGAGGGACTTGAAGCCAGAACCCGTGATGTTCGAGAAGTGGACGAAGAGGTCCTCGCCGCCGTCATCCGGCGCGATGAAGCCGTACCCCTTGTCGTTGTTGAAGAACTTGACAGTGCCTTGAGCCATTTTGTGAATCACTTCATTCATTGCTGCCGGCCCGATTGTGGCAACCGGCAAAGGAAAAGGTGTCGGGCCGAATCGCACCCGACACCGGACACGAGCCTATCCGCTCGACGCCGATCGCACACCAGTTCCTCCACAGGTCCGATCGGCCGGGCTGGCACCCTGGGCGACGTGGACGACTTCGTCATCGCGGAGAACCCCGAGGAGGGCACGAGCCTGCCGTACCTCGTGCGCATCCCCCTCGGCCCGGACGGGATCGTCCTCAAGACCCGCGACACCTGGCCGCGGACGTCGAAGCTCTACTGCCACCCCGCCGAGTGGCCCGAGGACCCCGTCGTGGTCGAGCGCGTCGCGGTGCGGACCTGCCGTCGGCGCGGCGCCGCGATCGACCTGGTCCTCGACCGCGGGCGGCACAGCCGGTCGCAGTTCGTCTTCGCCCGCGGCCGTGGTCGCCAGATGATCTTCTGGCAGACCGCGACGGTCGCCAAGCAGGCGCGGCCGGCGGTGTCCCTGCCGACCGCGCGGGCCCACGGTCGGGTGCTGACCATCCTGGTGGACACCAACGAGCGGTACGGCTGGCGCTTCGCGAACCAGCAGGCAGCGGTGCTGCGCCGCAGCCTGCCCGCCGGCGACTACGCCGTCGAGGCCGAGGCCGGGCACCTGGCCGCGGTCGTGGAGCGCAAGAGCCTGCAGGACCTCGTCGGCGGTCTGCTCGACGGCAGGGTGCGCCAGCAGGCAGCCGAGCTGGCCGCGGCGCCGCACGCCGCCATCGTGGTCGAGGACCGCTACTCCCAGATCTTCGCGTTGCGCCACGCCCGACCCTCCGCCGTCGCCGAGGCGTTGGCGGAGCTCGCCGTGCGCGTCCCCTCGGTGCCGGTCATCTTCGCCGAGACGCGCCCCCTCGCGGAGGAGTGGACCTACCGGTTCCTCGGCGCCGCGCTGGCGCACCTGGAGGAGGACCGCGGGGCCGAGGCGCTCGTGTCCGCGCTCGCCACCGCCGGACCGCTGCCGCCGTCGGAGCCGACCAGCGCCGAGATCAGGTCGTGGGCCCAGCGGGCCGGCGTCGCGGTGTCCGACCGGGGTCGGGTCCCCGCGGCGGTGCGCGCGGCGTACGACCGGGCGCACGGCCGGTCCTGATCGGAGCCGTCCGGTCCTGGCATCTCGAGGTCCTGGCATCCCGGGGTCCTGGCATCCCGGGGCCGTCCTGGGCGATGCTGGTCGGTCCACGCGCCGTCGTGCCGCCCGCTCCCGCCTGAGAGGACCGCTGTGCCAGCCCTCGGACCGTCCACCCGCTCCGTCCACCTCACCGAGGTCGTCGACCCGGCCACGGGGTCAGTGGTCCCGCCCATCGCGACGAACTCGGCGTTCGCGTACCCGGACGTCGACGCCTGGCTGGCCGCGGCGACGGGGCAGGCCGAGGGGCACATCTACAGCCGCAACTCCAACCCGACGACCGACCGGTTCGAGGCGAAGGTCGCGGCGCTCGAGGGCGCCGAGGCCGGGACCAGCTTCACCACGGGCATGGCCGCGATCTCCTCGACCCTGCTCGCCCTCACCGGCAAGGGCAGCCGCGTGGTCAGCGTCAAGGACGCCTACGGCGGCACCTACCTGATGCTCACCGAGATCCTCCCCCGCTTCGGGGTGGACTGCGTCGTCGTCGACACCGACGACGCCGACGGGCTGGACGCAGCCATCGCGGAGGGGTGCGACGTGCTGTACCTCGAGACCCCGACCAACCCGGCGCTCAAGGTGCTCGACATCGCCCGGACCGCGAGCGCCGCGCACGAGGCCGGTGGCCTGGTCGTCGTCGACAACACCTTCGCCACGCCCATCAACACCCAGCCGCTGGCCCACGGCGCGGACCTGGTGCTGCACTCCGCCTCGAAGTACCTGGGCGGGCACGGGGACGTCCTCGGCGGCGTGGTCTGCGGCGCCGCCGAGCTCATCGACCGGGTCTTCCGGTACCGCGAGATCGCGGGGACCGGGATGGACCCCGCCGTCGCCGCCCAGATGCTGCGGAGCCTGAAGACCCTCGGGCTGCGCGTCGAGCGGCACAACGCCAACGCCATGCGGGTCGCCGGGTGGCTCGAGGACCACCCGGCCGTCGTCGCCGTCCACTACCCCGGGCTGCTCAGCCACCCGGGTCACGAGATCGCCAAGCGGCAGATGGCCGGGTTCGGGGGGATGCTCTCCTTCGAGCTCGCGGGCGGGATGGCGGCGGTGAAGACCGTCCTGCCCCGGCTGGCGCACGCCTACCTCGCGGCCAACCTGGGACAGGTCGAGACGATCGTCGGCCCGCCGGCCACGACCAGCCACGTCGAGCTGACGCCGGAGGAGCGGGCGGCCGCCGGCATCAGCGAGGGGCTGATCCGCTACTCCGCGGGGATCGAGGACGCCGAGGACCTCATCGACGACCTGGACCAGGCCCTGTCCGTCCTGTGAACCGTGCCGGTCAGCCACCCGGAGCGCGGTCGACCTCGGGCACGTGGACGACGTCGACGGGTTCCAGCACCAGCACACCGGCGACGACGTCGCCGCGGTCATCGATCGACATCGACTGGATCGCCTTCGGGCGCCAGGTGCCGGTGAAGGTCCAGCCGCCGCTCGACCGGGTCCGCACCCAGACCGGGACCGACCGGGCCTCGCGGACGAGCTCTGCCGCCGCCCGGTCGGTCGCGGCGCCGTCGAGCGCGATCCGCGCCGGCGCGTCCGGGTTCCGGGCGATGGTGACGGCGAGCCCGACGATCGGCCCGCCGCCGGCGGCGCGGAGCACCGCGGCCCGGCGCGTGCGGGACCCGGCGGTGGCGAGCACCTCGGCGCGGGACTGGACGGTGCCGGGTGCGGGGAGCTCAGGGAGAGGAGTGGTCATGGACCGGACGCTAGGCAGGACTGCGGGGGCCAGGAACGCCGATGTGCGGAGGCTGTGGACAACCCGCGCTCGCGTCGGGGGCCATCGGTGACCCCCTCGCCCCCGGCGGCGCTGACCGCGGACGAGCAGCGGGTCCTCGACGCGATCGACGAGGCCGCGCTGCTCGACCTGCTCGCCGACCTGGTCGCGGTGCCCTCGGTCAGCGCCGAGGAGACGGCCGGCCAGCGCGTCGTCGCCGACCACCTGGAACGGCTCGGCCTCGACGTCGAGACCTGGGACGTCGACGTGCCCGCCCTGTCCGCCCACCCGGCGTTCAGCGCCGAGTTCGACCGCCCGGAGGCGGTCGGCGTCCTCGGTCGGCTCGGGGGAGGGGACGGGCCGACGCTGCTCCTCGACGGCCACATCGACGTCGTCCCGCCCGGCATCGACGAGGACTGGACCTCACCGCCGTTCACCGCGACGGTCCGGGACGGCCGGGTCGTCGGCCGCGGCACCTGCGACATGAAGGGCGGGCTCGCCGCCGCGATGACCGCGGTGGCCGCGATCCGCGCCGCGGGGGTCGAGCTGGCCGGCACGACGCTGCTCGCCTCGGTCGTCGGCGAGGAGGACGGGGGCACCGGCACCCTGGCCCTGCTCGAGCACCTCGCCGCGGGCCGCACGACGGTCGACGGGTGCCTCATCGCCGAGCCGACCGACCTCGCCGTCGTCCCCGCCAGCGCGGGGGCGCTGAGCTGGCGCATCACCCTCCGCGGGCTGAGCGCCCACGGGTGCCTGCGCGAGGAGGGCGTCTCCGCGATCGAGAAGTTCCCCGTCATCCAGCGGGCGGTCCTCGAGCTCGAGCGCACCCGCAACGCCCGGGAGACCGACGAGCTGTTCTCGTGGCTGGAGCGGCCGTTCGCGATCTGCGGGGGGCGGATCGCGGGTGGGGACTGGCCGTCGTCGGAGTGCGACTGGCTGACCTGGGAGGGCCGCTACGGCGTCGCCCCCGGCGAAGACCTCGACGTCGCCCGCGCCGAGCTCGTCGACGCCGTCGCCCACGCCTGTCAGACCGACCCCTGGCTGTCCGCGAACCCCGCGACCGTCGAGTGGTGGGGCGGGCAGTTCCTCCCCGGCGCCACCCCGCTCGACGCCGCCGTCGTCACGACCGCCAGCGCCGCCGCCGAGGCGGTCACCGGACGCCCGGCGGACGTGCGCGGCATGCCGTACGGGTGCGACCTCGGCCTGACCGTCGGCGTCGGGCAGATCCCGACGATCGTCTACGGACCCGGTGACATCCGCGACGCCCACCGCCCCGACGAGTCCGTCGCCATCGCCGACCTGCGCACCGCCGCCCGCACGATCGCCCTGACCGCGATGCGGTTCTGCGGGACCCGTTGACGGGGGACGGCCGGCCTGCTCAGTAGGCCCGCTGCAGGACGAGGGGGAGGGTGGGGCCGGCGCCGTCCTCGGCCAGCAGCGCCGCGGTGACCGTGAGCGTCCACCCGGTCTGGCGGATGTCGTCGATGACCAGCACCGGGCCGGGCGGCGCCTCGGCGATCGCCGCCGAGTCCACCGCCAGACCCGCGAGCGCGTTCGCCGCGGCGTGGGCCGAGTTGCCCATCCGGTCCTGGGGCGGGGTGTCTCGTGCGCGGCGGACGACATCTGCCAGGTGCAGCCGACCGGTGGTGGCGATCCGCTCGGCCAACGCCGCCGGTAGCCACGGTCGGCGGCGGGACGGCACCCACGTGACCCAGGTGGGCCGCGCCGCCCAGTCCCAGCGGGCCAGGACGGCCACCAGCCCCTCCACCGCCTCGTCCAGCGCTGCGGATACCGCCGGGTCGTCGGCCGCGGCGTCGTCGGCCAGCAGGGCGTCCACGACGGACCGCCACCCGGGGTCCGAGCCGCGGGCGAGCGCCCGCCCCTCCGCCGCCTGGGCGGCACCGGCGATGCGGCCCTTCCGGCCTGGCACCCCGGAGGGCCACATCTTGCGCGGCTCGAGCACGACGTCCTGGCTGCGCAGGTGGCCGAGCGCCGCGGCCACCGTCGCCGGATCGGCGCGGAACCGGGCGGAGGGGAGGTCCGGGTCACAGCCGGCGCACCGGCCGCAGCGCCACCCCGGCGCCGCTCGCACGTCGGGGTCGTCGAGGTGCTCGAGCAGCAGCGCCATCAGGCACCCGCCCTGCGCGGCCAGGTCGGCGTAGGTCCGCATCGCCTCCGCCTCGGTGGCCCGGGCCGCCGCGACGCGATCGATGCGGTCGCGGTCGGGCTGCCACCCGCGGCCGGTCGCGACCCACCCGCCGTCGGTTCGCTCGACCGCCCCGTCGACGTCGAGGATCCGCAGCGCCGCGTCGAGGCGGCCGCGGCCCGCGTTGACGCTCGACTCGAGGCGCACCAGCGACGTCGCGGACCGGGTGTCCAACGCGTCGAGGATCTGGTCGACGAGCCGACCCGACGGCATCGACGCCGACGCGAAGTACCGCCACACCGCCTCGTCCTCCACCCCCGGCAGCGCCACCACGTCCGCGCGCGGCACCCCGCGGCCGGCGCGGCCGATCGCCTGGTAGTACGCCACCGGGGAGGAGGGGAGCCCGTGGTGGACGACGAAGGACAGGTCGGACTTGTCGAACCCCATGCCGAGCGCGGACGTCGCGACGACCGCCTTCACCCGGTTGGCCTTCAGGTCAGCCTCGAGGGCCTCGCGGTCCTCGGTCGACAGGGCCGAGGAGTAGGCGACCGCCTCGACGCCCCGCTCGCGGAGGAACCCCGCGACCAGGTCGGTGTCGGCCACTGTGAGGCAGTAGACGATGCCGGTCCCCTCGACGGTCGGGACCCAGTCGGCCAGCCAGGCCAGCCGCTCGTCGTCGTCGAGCCGGTGGACGGCGAGGTGCAACGACGTCCGGTCCAGCCCGCCGCGCAGCACCAGCGGCGCCTCGCCGAGCTGGGCGGTGACGTCGGCGACGACCCGGTCGTTCGCCGTCGCGGTGGTGGCCAGCACCCCCACCTCCGGGCCGAGGTCGTCGAGCACGTCGCGGATCCGGCGGTAGTCCGGGCGGAAGTCGTGGCCCCAGTCGGAGATGCAGTGCGCCTCGTCGATCACCAGCATCCCGACGGTGTCGGCCAGGACCGGCCACACGCGCTCGCGGAAGCCCGGGTGGTTCAGCCGCTCGGGGCTGACGAGCAGCAGATCGACGGTGTCGGCCAGCACGGCCTCCTCCACCTCGCGCCAGCGGTCGACGTTCGCCGAGTTGATCGTCGCCGCGGTCACGTCGATGGCCGCGGCGGCGGCCAGCTGGTCGCGCATCAGGGCGAGCAGCGGGCTGACCAGCAGGGTCGGCCCGTCGCCGCGGCGTGGGGCGAGGGCCGTCGCCACCAGGGACACCGCCGTCTTGCCCCACCCGGTCCGCTGCACGACCAGCGCGCGGCGACCGTTGAGCAGCGCCGTGATCGCGGTCAGCTGGTCGTCGCGGATCGACGCGTCCGGCCCGGCCAGAGCGCGCACGAGGGCGTCGGCGTCGGGCCGGACCGCGACCTCGTCGGTGTCCTCGGCCTGCCGTCGAGGACCGGTGCGGGTGGACCGTCGGGGGACGTGCCGTGCGGTGTCGGCATCGACCGGGGGGCCGGCCGGCTCGTCGTCGGTCTCCACCGGTGGGGGCTCGGGCAGGGGCGGGCGGTCGGTGGTCATGTCACCACCCTCGCAGGCCGCTGCGACGCCGCCCGCCGGCGGTCCACACCCCGCCGGGGTCAGGCAGACCGGGTCAACCGCCGGTAGGAGGTGTCGCCCGCGGTGGTGCGCCGCCAGCCCGCGTGGCGCGCCACCTCGCGGGCCAGGTCGATCTCCGCCTCCCAGCGGTAGGTCGTCGGCCAGGTCCGGAACACCGGCGCGACCGCGGTGACGACGCGCATGAGCGGGGGCAGGCCCTCCGGTCGCCAGCGGCGGGTCACGGCCATGGCGACATCGACCACGTCGTCGCGCCGTCCGGCGGTCCAGGTCCCGCCCGTGATCGCCGTCCCGCCGACCGACACCGCCCAGCGGCCCTCCACCCGGTCCCCGGCGTCGAGGCGCCGCAGGTCGAGCAGCGGCGGATCGAGCGACAGCCGCGCAGACGCCCCGTCCAAGACCACCGCCACCCCGTGGATCGACGACGCGTCGGCGCACGCCTCGACCGACCCCGGGGCGTCCGGGTCCACGACGGTGCGGTCCGCGCGACGCGAGAGGAAGCACAGCAGCCCGGAGCCGTGCACCTCGTCGTCGAACGCCTGGATCTCCACGCCGTCGTACACCGGGTGGTCGGCGAGCTCGCAGTTGAGCATCGCCGCGATCGGCTCCACGGTCAGGTCGAACGGGCAGAGCAGCTGACCCGGTCGTCCTCCGCTCGTCGCTCCTCCGGCATCCCGCTCAGCTGCGGCTCCACCCACACGTCGTCCCAAGTCGGCGACCTCCTGTCTCGAGCGCTGCCCGCGATCCTGCGCCCGACCCCCGGCGTTCGGCCAGGCCGAAGGGCCCTCGCGGGGGTGGACGGAGGTCCTCGTCCCCGTCCCCGTCCCCCGACGAGGACCCTGGACACCGTCGCCGATCTGCGGTGGACTGGCCGGAGCCGAAGGCCCCCAGGGGCCCGCGACGGGGGTCGTGGCCCGGGGACCGGAGAGGAGCCCGCCATGCCGGCAGTCGTCGTCCTCGTCGTGGTGCTCGGGGCGTTCGCCCTGGGCTACAGGTTCTACGCGACCTACCTGGCCGAGAAGGTGTACGCCCTGGACGACAGCCGGCCCACGCCGGCGGTCGAGATGGAGGACGGGGTCGACTACGTCCCGACCAACAAGCACGTGCTGTTCGGCCACCACTTCACGTCGGTGGCCGGCGCCGCCCCGATCGTCGGGCCGGCCATCGCGGTGTTCTGGGGCTGGGTGCCCGCCCTGCTGTGGGTGTCGATCGGGACGATCGTCGCGGCCGGGGTCCACGACTTCGGCGCGCTCGTCGTCTCGGCGCGCAACGGTGGACGCAACATCGGGAACATCGCCGGGGACATCATCAACCGGCGGGCCCGGACCCTCTTCCTCCTCATCCTCTTCTTCCTGCTGACCCTGGTCGTCGCCGTGTTCGCCGTCGTCATCGGCAACCTGCTGGTCGCCAACCCCGGGGCGGTCATCCCGATCTTCGCCGAGATCCCCCTCGCGATCGGGATCGGCATCTACATCCGCAGGACGAACACCGGGGCGCTCGTCCCCTCCATCGTCGGCGTCATCGCCCTGTACCTGCTGATCGCCGTCGGGCAGGCCGTCCCGATCGAGATCGACGGGCTGGCGGAGTCCCTCGGCATCGGCGCGCGGACCCTGTGGGTGCTGATCCTCTACGCCTACGCCTTCATCGCCTCGCGCATCCCCGTGTGGATCCTGCTGCAGCCGCGCGACTACATCAACTCCCACCAGCTGTTCATCGCCCTCGGGGTGATCTTCCTCGGGCTCACGATCGGCCTGGACACGATCGAGGCGCCGGCTCTCAACTCCGACGTCCCCGACGGGTCGCCGAGCTTCTTCCCGTTCCTCTTCGTGACCATCGCCTGCGGGGCGATCAGCGGCTTCCACTCCCTGGTCAGCTCGGGCACGACCTCGAAGCAGCTGGCCAAGGAGTCCGACGCCAAGTACGTCGGCTACGTCGGGGCGCTGGGGGAGGGGGCGCTCGCCCTCGGATCGATCCTGGCCGTCACCGCAGGCGTCGCGGCCTCGGGGATCGAGGCGGACTTCTCGACTATGTACCCGGACTTCGCGACCGCGTCGGGCGGCGCGGTCGGCAACTTCGTCAACGGCATCGCCGGGTTCGCGAGCCACGTCGGCGTCCCGATCGAGCTCGGCACCGTCTTCGCCGCGGTCGTCGTGATCAGCTTCGCCGCGACCTCGATGGACACCGGCGTCCGGCTGCAGCGCTACATCGTGGAGGAGATCGCCGAGCTGGCCGGTGCGCGCGCCCTCAAGCGGAACATCACGCTGACCACCGCGATCGCGGTCGCCGTCCCCCTCGCCCTGTCCCTCGCCCCCGGCGGTGGCGAGCAGGGCTACGCCTTCGGCCGCCTCTGGACCCTCTTCGGCACGACCAACCAGCTGACCGCCGGTCTGGCCCTCGCCGTGGTCGCCGTGTGGGTCACCAAGGGCGGGCGCTCCGCGGTGGCCCAGATCGCCCCGCTGGTCTTCCTGTTCGTCATGACGGTGTGGGCGCTGCTCGAGAACCTCGGCGACTTCATCAGCGAGGGCGACTGGGTCCTGGCCCCCCTCGACGCGATCATCCTCGGGCTCGCGCTGTGGCTGATCGTCGAGGCGACGCTGGCCCTGCGCGCGGCCCGGGCCGCCGGCGGCGTGTCGGAGGACGCCGAGGAGATCGGCGCGATCACGTGAGGATCATCCTGGTCCGCGAGTGGGACAGCCAGCACACCGGCTCGGGGTGCTGCGGCACCATCGGCGGGATCCACGACGAGCTGGGCGGCGGATCCGACTACGCGCACTGCCGCGTGCTCATGGACCGGATGGGGGCGGTCTACCGGGCGCTGCGCGCCGCGCTCGGGGCCGCCGTCGCGATCGAGGTGGTCGACCCGCGGAACACGTTCTGGCTGCTCCCGGCCCTGTGGCGCGACGCCCGTCGGCGGGGGGCGACGTGGGCCGAGGCGTGGCGGACGGTGCGGCAGGGCACCGCGAACGGCGCGATCGTGGCCGACGGCCGTGTGCTGTCGGTCGGGCCGCCACCGGACCCGGCGGCCGTCGTCACCAAGGTGGAGGGTCTGCTGCGCGCCGGGTGACGGCATCCTCAGCCCTGCTCGGCCAGGTCGCCGGCTGATCACGCGACGGACAGCCACTCCCCGACCAGGCCGCGGAGGCGGTCGACTCCGGTGCCCTTCGCCGTGCTCACCCAGACGACGTCCCCGGGCTCGACGCCGAGGGCCTCGGCCACCTGCCGCTTCCGCTTCTGCCGCTGGGACGACTTGACCTTGTCGTGCTTGGTCGCGACCACGGTGAGGGGGATGTCGTGGTGGACCAGCCAGGCGAGGGTCGCCAGGTCGAGGCGCGTCGGACCCACCTCCCCGTCGACCAAGGCCATGACCATGACCAGGGGCTCGCGGGTCAGGACGTAGCGCTCCATCCGCTTCTGCCAGCGCCCCCGGTCGGCCTTGGACGCCTTCGCGTACCCGTAGCCGGGCAGGTCCACGAGCGTCGTCCCCTGCCGGCCGGGGACGGTGACGTCGAACACGTTGAGGAGTTGGGTCCGCCCCGGCGTCTTGGACGTCCTCGCGAGCTCCCTGCGGCCGGCGACGGCGTTGACCAACGACGACTTTCCGACGTTCGAGCGGCCGATCACCGCCACCTCCGCGGTCGACGCCGGCAGGTCGTCCGGGTCGTCGGCGGAGGCGCGGAACGTCATTGCCAGGGGCGCGGTCACCGGCCGTAGTGTGCCGTGCCTCGCGGATCTGGACGTCGCCGGTCCGGTGTGGTGCGATCGCGTCCCTCGGCGCCAGCCGCCGCGCACCACCAGGGAGCCCCGTGACGACCTCGACACCACGACTGACCCCCCGCTGGGCTCACCTCGCCGACCTCGGCCGCTGCTACGTGCTGGCCGGTGCTGGGATCGGGGTCGTGACCGCGGTGATCGCGGTGGGCTGGCTGGTCCCGGTCGAGCGGGCGATGGCGATGGCCGTCACCGCGGTCGGCGTCGTGCTGCTGGTGACCGGTGGCGGGGTCGTGAAGCTGCGGGGCGTCGGGGACGCCGGCGACCTCGCAGGTCCCGCCGACCGAGCCGCGGGCGACCAGGGCGGGTTCGGTGAGGTGGGGACCCTCAGCTCGCTCGGCGTGGCGCTGCTCGTCGGCCTGCCGCTGCTGGTGGCCGGCACCTGGCTGCTGTCCGTGGCCGACGGCGGCTGACCCCCGGCCGGGGGGATCCAGCCCGTCAGGCGTGCGCGTCGCCGATCGGCATCGCGCCCCAACGGAGCAGGTGGCGCCGGAGGGGCGGGTCGGCGGCCGCGAACAGCGCCAGCTGCGCCCGGGCGACACCGACGAGGTCGGTCCGTGACGACAGGTAGGCGCGCTGCTGCTCGCGGGGGAGGCTGAAGAACCGGTCGAAGAAGTCCGGCACCCGGTCCGGGGGGAGGGCGAGCAGCGCCTCCAGCCCCCGCCGTCGCAGGTGGTGGACCAGCCGGGCGCGGCAGGGCCACAGCACCTCGCGGGCGGCGGTGGCGGCGGCACGGCCGTCGGGGAGGTGGGCCGCGATCGCGGCGACCACGGGGTCGGCCATCCGCAGCGCGGCGGCCAGGCCGTACCCGGTGGCCGGGTGGATGAGCGGGACGGCGGCGCCGAAGGGGATGACGTGCCCGGTCCCGCGGGTGCGGGGGGTGTCGACCGCGATGGTCACGACCTCCTCCGGGGCGTCGGCCGGGACCTCGATCCCGCGGGCGGCCAGCCGGGCGGCCAGCCGACTGCGCAGCTCGTCGTGCGACAGCGCCGGACGGCGGGCGAGCGCGGTCTCCTCCAACAGGACGCGGCCACCGCCCAGGGGGACCTGGTACAGGAAGGTCGGCCACGCCCCGGCCGACGGATCGCGCCCGTGGTCGACCGACCAGTCCATGAACACCGTCGGGAGATCCGTGCGGTCGAGGACCACCCCGACGGCGGTCTGCGCGGCCCGGTCGCCGGGCGCACGGCCGCCGGTGAGGGTCCGGCGGTCGCCGCTCGCGTCCACCACGACCCGGGCGGGGACGGTCTCGCCGGTCCGGGCGACGACGCCCACGGTCCCGGCCGCGCCCCCGATGACGCGCCGGGACCCGACGGCGGCGCCCGTGACCACGCCCACCCGGTCGTCGGACGACAGGTGGCGCTGCAGACCCGGGGTGTCGAGCACCACGTACGCGCGGTCGAGGCGGTGGGTCCGCCGGGCGACGACCTCGACGACGTCGCTGCGAACGGCGTGCAGCGCGGGTGGGAGCCACCCGGGGAGCTCGTCCTCCCAGGCCCCGTACGTCGCCGGCCAGGCGCGGGCGGGGGAGGGGTCGAGCACCGCCGCGGTCAGACCGGACGCCACCGCGCGGTGCGCGAGCGCCCGTCCCGTCGGGCCGGCGCCGACCACCAGAACGTCGACGGGGTCGTGGTGGGGCACGGGCGGATCCTCCTCGGGCGGCGTCACGTGATTGTGCAGGTCGGCCGCCCACGTGGCCGAAGTGCACATCGCTGGGCGCATCCGCCGCTCGCGCCATCCGCGCCGGCGCTAGCCCTGCCCCTCCTCCCACCAGCGGAGGACCCGGAGCGCCCGCACGGTGGTGAGCCGGCTGGGGACGCGCGGGGGTTCGAGCACGAAGTGGTACCGGCCGGGGTGGCGGGCGTTCATCGCCCACGTCCCGTCCGGCCGTCGGCGCGACCGGAGCAGTGCCACGGCGTCCGCCAGCCGGTCGTCGACCGGTGCACCCGCCGATGCGAAGTGCTCGAGACCGCGCAGCAGGTCGTGGTGCCAGCCCGGGGGGAACACGATCCGCTCGTAGGCGGGGTCGACCACCTCGCCGGTGCGGTGGGAGCAGTACAGGCGGTGGGCGGCGAAGAACTCCCGGCCCCGCTCGGCGGCGCGAGCGACCTCGGGGTCCGGTCCCCTCGCCGATTCCCACGCGTGCAGCGCCTCGAGCACGAGGATGGAGGTGTCGAACGAGCCGTGGGTGCTGTGCGTCCGGATCGTCTCGCAGTTCCACCCCCCGTCACCCAGCTGCTGGTCGAGCAGCCAGGTCCGCAGGGGGCCGAGCCGCTCGTCCTGCACGCCGCAGTCCGCGGTGGTGCGGAGGACCAGCGCGGTCATGCACACCTCGGGGTACCGCACGGTCTTGGCGAGGTTCAGCCCGCCGCCGTCGATCCAGCGCGCCCCGTCGAGGAGACGTCCGCACCCCTGCCGGGCCCGGTCGTCGCCGGCGGGCAGGCCCAGCTGGCACAGCAGGAGCAGCGTGTAGGTCGTCGAGGTCCACTTGGGGCTGTACAGACCCTCCCCCCACCCGCCGTCGCGGTGCTGTGCGGCCAGCAGCGCGGCGCCCCACCCCTCGGTCGCGACCCGGGCCCGCTCGACGGCGACGACGTCGGCGGGCGCGTCGAGCAGATCGCGGCGGACCTGCCACTGGACGGCCGGGTCGCCGTCGAGGAGCCAGGTGATCAGGGCTTCGGGTGCGCGCACGGTCGCATGGTGCCCCGTGCGGTCGGCGTTGGGGAGGGCCGGCCCGGCTGTGCGAACATCGAAGGCCATGACCCAGCCCACCAGCTACGTGCTGACGCTCGAGTGCGAGGACCAGCCGGGCATCGTCGCCGGCATCGCGAACGGCATCGCCGACCTCGGCGGCAACATCCTCTCGAACGCCCAGTTCAGCGAGCCGTCGATCAGCCGGTTCTGCATGCGCACCCGCTTCGCCGTCGACATCGACGACCCGACCGAGATCGCCGCGGCGCTCGGGGACCGCGTGACGGCGTTCGGCGCCCACCTCGAGGTGCGGCGCGCCGACCACCGGACCCGCACCGTGGTCCTCGTCAGCAAGTTCGACCACTGCCTCCGGGATCTGCTGTACCGCTGGCACGCCGGCGAGCTGCCGATCGACATCCCGCTGGTCGTCAGCAACCACTGGGACCTCCAGCAGGTCGCGGCGAACTACGGCGTCCCGTTCGTCCACATCCCGGTGACGGCGGACACCAAGGCCGAGGCGGAGGGTCGGTTGCGCGAGCTCCTCGTGGCGCACGACATCGAGCTGGTCGTGCTCGCCCGGTACATGCAGATCCTGTCCGACGGGCTGTGCGAGCAGCTGGAGGGACGGGCGATCAACATCCACCACTCGTTCCTGCCCGGGTTCAAGGGGGCGCGGCCGTACCACCAGGCGTGGGAGCGGGGGGTCAAGCTGATCGGGGCGACCGCCCACTACGTGACCGCCGACCTCGACGAGGGGCCGATCATCGACCAGGACGTCGCGCGGGTCAGCCACTCCGACACCCCGGAGGACCTCGCGACCATCGGCCGCGACGTCGAGCGCATCGTCCTGTCCCGCGCCGTCAAGGCCCACGCGGAGCACCGCGTCTTCCGCTTCGCGGAACGGACGATCGTGTTCCGATGATCGCGAGCTTGCGAGCGGTCATCGGCGAGGCCGGGGGGGCGAGCCCGGCGCGCAAGCGCGGGGGTCGGGCCATGAGCGCGATGCAGCCGTGAACGCGCCCACGAAGGTCCGCGGTCGGATGATCGCGTTCGCACGGCGCGAGCCCGGGCTGCTCGCGCTCGGTGGGGTCATCGGGATCCTGACGGGCCTCCTCGCCTTCGCGTTGATCCAGGTGATCGGGCTCGCCCAGGACCTCGCCTTCGGCGCGGAGGCCTCGACGCTACGGACCGTCCTGGTCCCCGCGCTCGGCGCGCTGGTCGTCGGACTGCTCGTGGCGTACTGGGTGCCGGAGACGGCCGGCGGCGGGATCACCGAGGTGATGCGGACGATCGCCCTGCGCGGGAGCCGGTTCCGCAAGCGTGTGCCGGCCGGGATGCTCGTCGCCTCGGGGGTGGCGCTCGGCACCGGCGGGTCCGGTGGCCGTGAGGCCCCGATCGTCCTCGGCGGCGGGGCGGTCGGGTCGCTCGTGGGCGCGGCGTTCGGCGTTGACGAGGACCGGATGCGCACGCTCGTCGCCGCCGGTGCGGCCGCGGGGATCGGTGCGTCGTTCAACGCGCCGATCGGCGGGATGCTGTTCGCGATCGAGCTGATCCTCGGGCGGCTGTCCGCCCGGTCGCGGCAGGTCGGGGTCCTCGCCGCCGTCGCCGGGTCGGTCACCGCCCGGGAGCTGGTCGGTCCCGAGATCGTCTTCGAGTCCCGCGTCGAGTACGGCCTCACCGACCCGCGCGAGCTGCTCGGCTACGCCCTGATCGGGATCCTCGCCGCGCTGGTGGGGATGGCGTTCCTGCACGGCGAGCGGATCGGCCACGACCTGTTCGACCGCCTCCCCGGCTGGCGTCCGCTGCGGGTCGCGCTCGGTGGCCTCGGCGTCGGCCTGATCGCCCTCGCCGTGCCGGAGGTCCTGGGCAGCGGGCACCAGCTCCCGCCGATCTTCGGCGACACCGAGCCGATCGACACGATGATCGACGGGGCCACCGCCGGAGGAGGGTGGGAGCCGGTCCGCATCCTGCTCACCCTGATGGTCGCGAAGTTCGGCGCGACCATGCTGTCGGTCACGTCCGGGAACGCGGTCGGCTCGCTGCTGCCGACCCTCTTCTGCGGCGCGGCGCTCGGCGGGGCGGTCGGCCACGCCGCCGATCTGCTCGTGCCCTCGGCCTCGCTCGAACCGGGGGCCTACGCGCTGGTCGGCATGGCGGCCGTGTTCGCCGCCGCCGCCCGGGCGCCGCTGACGGCCATCCTGATCGTGTTCGAGCTGACCGGCGACTACGGGCTGGTGCTGCCGCTGATGTTCGCCGCCGGCCTGGCGACGTTCGTCGCCGACCGGATGCACCCCGACGGCATCTACACCGCCCCGCTCAAGCGGCAGGGCATCGTCGTCGACGAGCCCGAGGAGATCGACGTCATGCAGTCGGTCACCGTCGGCGAGGTGATGACCAGCGACCCGCCGAGCGTCGGTGTCGACATGGGCCTCGACGCGCTCCGCCACCGCTTCGCCGAGACCGGCCACCACGGCTTCGCCGTCGTCGACGACCGCGGCGGCCTCGTCGGGGTGGTGACGATCAGCGACCTCCCCGACCCGCCGGTCGAGGGGGAGGACCCCCGGACCGCCGTCGACGTGTGCAGCCGCAAGCCCCTCACCGTGTCGCCGACCACGCCGGTGTTCCGCGCCCTCCACCGGATGGCGGCCGCGGACGTCGGACGGCTGCCCGTGGTCGACCCGCAGACCAGCCCCTCCCTCGTCGGCATGCTGCGGCGGGCCGACATCATCGAGGCCTACCGGCAGGCGGTGAACCAGGGTCTGGGCAGGCAGCACCGCAAGGAGCGCATCGCGATGCGCGAGCTCAGCGGCGTGCACTTCGTCGAGCTGACCGTCGCGATCGGCTCGCCGGCGGCGGGGATGGCCCTGCGGGACCTGCAGCTGCCCGAGGGCACGACGATCACCAGCGTCCGACGCGAGGGCCGGTTGATCGTCCCGCGCGGCGACACCATCCTGTACTCCGGCGACGAGGTCGTGGCGCTGGCGGACGTGGAGGGGCGCGACCAGCTCGATGCGCTGTTCGAGCGCGACTGAAGGTGAGCGGTGGGCGCCGAGGTCGGGCGCGATCGGGGCCTGCCTCGCCGGACGGCGAGGTTCGGCGCGATCCTGAGGTGTAGGAGGCGACGCGGTCGGCACGGGCGCCGGCGGGGTAGACCGTCCTCATGGCCACCGAGACCCACGACCGCTACGTCACCGACTCCTACGAGCGCGACACCGACTACATCACCGACCGGATCGTCGCCGACCCGCAGCGGGAGGGTGAGTGGCCGGTCGAGGCGGACCGCTACCGGCTGGTCGTCGCCCGCGCCTGCCCGTGGGCGAACCGGGCGCTGATCGTCCGGCGGCTGCTCGGGCTCGAGGACGTCCTGTCGATGGGCATCGCCGGACCGGTGCACGACGCGGACTCCTGGACCTTCGACCTCGATCCCGGCGAGGTCGATCCCGTCCTCGGCATCCCTCGATTGAAGGACGCCTACCTGGCCCGCTTCCCCGACTACCCGAAGGGCATCACCGTCCCCGCGATCGTCGACGTGCCGACGGGGCAGGTCGTCACGAACGACTACCCGACGATGACGCTCGACCTGTCGACGGAGTGGACCGCCCACTACCGCGACGGCGCCCCGGACCTGTTCCCCGACGGACGTCGGGAGGAGATCCTCGAGGTCGCCGACAGCTTCTACGAGGACGTCAACAACGGGGTCTACAAGTGCGGGTTCGCGGGCTCCCAGGCGTCCTACGAACGGGCCTACGCCGCGCTGTTCGACCGGCTCGACGAGCTCAGCCGGCGCCTCGAGACCCAGCGCTACCTCGTCGGGGACACGATCACCGAGGCCGACGTCCGGCTGTGGACGACCCTCGCCCGCTTCGACGCGGTGTACCACGGCCACTTCAAGTGCAACCGGGTCAAGCTGACCGAGATGCCGGTCCTGTGGGCCTACGCCCGCGATCTCTTCCAGACCCCCGGGTTCGGCGACACCCAGCACTTCACCCAGATCAAGCAGCACTACTACGCGACCCATCTCGACATCAACCCCACCGGGGTCGTGCCCGCCGGTCCCGACCTGACGGTGTGGGCCGAGCCGCACCACCGTGAGGCGCTCGGCGGCAGCCCGTTCGGTGACGGGACCCCGCCCGGCCCCGTCCGCGCCGACGAGCGGGTGCCCGCGGCGGACAACCCGGCCCTGCCCCTCCTCGGCCTGTCACACGCCTGAGATCTGCGCGGCGGGGCCGCCTACGGACCTCGGGCTCAGATCTTGGATCGGGAGGGCGCGGAGGGGGAGGAGGGGGCCACGCCGGCACGGCGGAGGTCCTGGGTCCCGAACGCCCCGGAGGCCTTGGCCGACGCGATGAGCCGTGGGCGCCGTGCACCTGCGCGCGTCGGCGCCTCCAGGACGTTCGCCGCGGTCGCCCACAGGACGGTCTTGAGCTGGAACGGCCGCAGGTCCGGGTGCTTCGCCTTGATCCGCGCGGCGATCCCGGCGATGTGCGGCGCGGCGTAGGAGTTGCCCGTGCCGACGATGCGGGACCCGCCCCGCCACGCCACCTCGACGTCGACGCCGTGGGCCAGGAACTCCGTCGGCGGCTCGGGGTTGTAGTGGAACCGCTCGGGGTCCGCGCTCAGGTTGCACGCGACGCTCGTGACGGACCCGATCAGCGACGGCCACGAGGGGCGCTGGACGTTGTTCGCGGCCGTCACCACGAACGACCCGGCGAAGTACGCGGAGTCACAGACCTCGTAGAAGGCCAGGGCCCAGTCCTGCTTGGTCGTCCCGAGCGACAGGTTGATCACGTCGAAGCCCTGCTCGACGCACCAGGCGAGCCCGCGGAGGAACACCGCCGCCTTGCCGCTGAGTCCCTCGCCCAGCACCTTGACCGATGTGATCGTCGCGTCGGGCGCCAGGCTGTGGATGATCCCCGCGCAGGCCGTCCCGTGCCCGAAGGCGTCCCGGTGCGGTCCCGGCGTGGCGATGACCTCCCCGTCCGGGTCCAGGCGGAAGGCCATGCCGCCGCCGGCGTCGACGCACCCCTCGAGGTCCGGGTGGTCCGCGTCGACCCCGGAGTCCACGACGGCCACCCTGACGCCCTCGCCGGTCGAGCCTCCCCAGGCCCACTCCGGCGTCAGGTCCCCGAGCGAGGTGACCGCGGCGAGCTCGAGGACCGCCGACTCCTTCGCCCACGCGGGGATGTCCGCCCGCGACATCACCGCACCAGCGACTGCAGGATCGTCGCGACGGTCGCGTAGCGGGACGGGTCGGCCGCGGCCAGTCGCCGCAGCTCAGCCGCCAGCTCGGCCGGGTCGGGGACGTCGCGCATGCCGGCCAGGCGCTCGTCGGCCAGCGCCGCGGCCGCCACGCCGGCGTGGAGGGTCGCCTGCTCGGTGTCGTCGACCCCGAAGGTCCCGTCGATGGCGTCGAGCAGCTCGATGACGCCGAGGACGTGCTCGTCGCCCTGGACCGGCACCGCGAGGACGGAGGAGGGGTTGGTGCCGAGCAGGCTCGCCGTGCCCTCCCCGAGCCGGGGGTCCGCGGAGCCGGCGGACAGCACCAGCGGCTGGCCCGCGGCGACGACGTAGCCCGCCACGCCGTCGCCGATCGAGATCGGTTCCCCGAGCACGTCGGGTGGCACCGCACCGGCGGTGGCGACGACGCGCAGGACCCGTCCCTCTGCCCGCAGCAGCAGCCCGACCGCGGCCCCGGTGGCGCGGGTCGCCGCGGCGGTCACGGCCGTGAGGACGGGGTCGGGGGTCTGGTGGGCCATGCCGCGCGGACACTATCGCGCCCAACTTCGCCGTCAGGCGAAGGAGGCCCCGATCGCGCCCGAGCTCGCCGGTACCCTGCGCCGCTGATGCGGCCCGTCGACGACCCCGCGGAGATCCTCGCGATCTACCAGCGGGCCCCCCACGTCCACCCCTACGGCATCGCCGACGTGGTGCAGCTGTGGCCGACCTCGACGTGGTGGCGGCGGGGGGACGCCGTCGTGGGCCTCCTCGACCTCCCGGGAGGTGACGTCGTCTACAGCGTGACCGCGGACCCGTCGGCCCGTCCCGCCACCCTCGAGCTGCTCGCGGACCTGGCCGCACCCGCGCGGGGGGACCTCCCGGACGCGTTCACGATCACCGGCCCGACCGGGTTGACGGCGGCGCTGGAGGGGGCGGGCTACACCGCCCGGTGGGCCGACGCGTACGACAAGCTGCACCTCCCCCCGGACGCGCCCCTCCCGGACCCACCGGACGACCTGGTGGTGCTCGACCGCGCGGACGTGCCGGCGATGACCGCGCTGTTCGCGACCGACCCCGATGCCGGGGACTTCTTCCACGCCGGCCTGGTCGACACCGGCTTCTACCTGGGCCGCCGCGAGGGCCGGAGCCCCGACGGGGTGCTGGTCGCCGTCGCCGGCGTCCACGTGGTCGAGCCCGGCACCGGGGTGGCCGCGATCGGCAACGTGGCGACCCACCCCTCCCACCGCCGGCGCGGGCACGGCCGGGCCGTCGTGGTCGGCCTGGTCCACCGCCTGCGGGAGGTCGCCGACGTCATCGGGCTGAACGTCCGGCACCGCACCGCCCCCGCCCGGGCGCTGTACCGCGACCTCGGGTTCCTCCACGCGACGACCTACGAGGAGGCCGCGGTCGTCAGGGGTTCACCACGTTGACCCGCCGGCCCGGCTGGCCGGCGAGGACTCGGCTTGGTACACCGGTGGCCCTCAACGACCCGTGTAGGAGGTTCGAGATGCCGTTGCGCCGCAGCCTGTTGGGTGTCCTGGTCCTGGCCGTGCTGGCCGCCTCGTGCGGGGGCGCGGACGAGCCCGACGCCACCGACGACGCCACCGAGGACGCGACCGAGGAGGCCGCCGCCGACACGACCGAGGCCGCAGCCGGCGGCGAGTGCGCCGTCGAGGACCTGCCCCTCTTCGAGGAGGGCACGCTGACCGTCGCCACGGGCGAGCCCGTCTTCGAGCCGTGGATGGTCGACGACGACCCGACCAACGGCGAGGGCTTCGAGTCCGCCCTGGTCTACGCGCTGGCCGAGGAGATGGGCTTCGCCGAGGACGCCGTCACCTGGGTCCGGACCGGCTTCGACGAGGCGATCGCCCCGGGTGAGAAGGACTACGACTTCAACGTCCAGCAGTACTCGATCACCGAGGACCGCGACGAGGTCGTCGACTTCTCCGTCGGCTACTACGCCGTCGAGCAGGCCCTCGTGGCGGCCGAGGACTCGCCCGTCGCCGAGGCGACGACCGTGGGCGACCTGGCCGACGACCGGCTCGGCGCCGCGATCGGCACCACCTCCCTCGACTACGTCGACGCGGTCATCGACCCCGAGGAGCCCGCGCAGGTCTACGACGACAACGCCGGCGCCAAGGCCGCCTTCGACGCCGGCCAGGTCGACGGGCTGGTCTTCGACCTCCCGACCGCCTACTTCATCACCGCCGTCGAGATCCCGGACGCCTCCATCGTCGGCGTGCTGCCCCGCGAGGGTGACGATCCCGAGGAGCTCGGCCTGCTCTTCGAGGAGGGCAGCGAGCTGGTGAGCTGCGTCGACGCGGCCCTCCAGGCACTGCTCGACGACGGCACGGTCGAGGCGCTCGAGGACGAGTGGCTGAACCAGGGCGGGGACATCCCCACCCTGGAGCCGTGACCGACCCCTCCCGACTCCGCTGAGCGGCCCGGACCAGCCCGCCACCAGCCCCCAGCCGCCCGGCTGGGGGCCGCTGCGCCGTCGGTCCCGCTGGCGCGAGGCGGTCGGGGACTTCTTCGCCGAGGAGGGGGCGAGGGGTGCGGCGATCGCCGCGATCTCGACGGTGGCCGTCTTCGGGCTCGTCGCGGTCCTGATCGCCACCAGCCCCCAGTGGCCCGTCGTCCGCGACCAGTTCTTCAACCCCGCGGACATCGCCGCGGCGTGGCCGGACGTCCTGCGCGGGTTCTGGCTCGACGTCCGCCTGTTCGTGGTGGCGCAGGTGGCGATCCTGCTGCTCGCCCTGCTGATCGCGGTGATGCGGAGCCTGCGCGGACCCGCGTTCTTCCCCCTCCGCCTGCTGAGCGTCCTCTACATCGACTTCTGGCGGGGCATCCCGCTGATCCTCGCCATACTCCTCCTCGGCTTCGGGGTGCCGGCCCTGCAGATCCCCGGCCTGCCCCGATCCGAGCTGTTCTGGGGGACCACGACGCTGGTGCTGAGCTACTCCGCCTACACCGCGGAGGTGTACCGCTCCGGCATCGACGCGGTCCCCGAGAGCCAGCGGATGAGCGCCAAGTCCCTCGGTCTGACCCAGGCCCAGGGCCTGCGGCACGCGATCCTGCCCCAGGCGGTGCGCAACGTGATCCCTGCGCTGCTGAACGGCGTCGTCAGCCTGCAGAAGGACGTCGCCCTCATCAGCGTCCTCGGCGTCCGCGACGCGGTCCGGGAGGCGGGCATCTACACCGCGCGGACGTTCAACTACTCCTCCTACGTCACCGCGACCGTGCTGTTCCTGGCCATCTCGATCCCCGCGGCGCGGTTCGCGGACTGGTACACCGCCCGCGACCGGGCGCGGCGCAGCCAGACGATGGCATGAGCGACGCGCTGCTGGTCTGCGACGCCGTCGAGAAGGCCTACGGCGACAAGGTCGTGCTCGACGGGCTGTCGCTCGAGGTCCGCAGCGAGCAGGTCGTCTGCCTGATCGGCCCCTCCGGGTCCGGCAAGTCGACGCTCCTGCGCTGCATCGACTTGCTCGAGCGGATCGACGCCGGTCGGATCCTGCTCGACGGCGAGGACATCTCCGGCCGGCGGGTCGACCAGAACGCCGTCAGGCGGCGCATGGGCATGGTGTTCCAGTCCTTCAACCTGTTCCCGCACCTGTCGGTCCTCGACAACGTGACCCTCGGCGCCCGGAAGGCGCAGCGGATCCCCCGGGACGAGGCGGAGGCGACCGCGATGGAGCTGCTCGGCCGCGTCGACCTGGCCGACAAGGCCACCGAGTACCCCGACCGGCTGTCCGGCGGGCAGCAGCAGCGCGCCGCGATCGTCCGCGCGCTGGTCGGCGGGCCCGAGCTGCTGCTGCTCGACGAGATCACGTCCGCGCTCGACCCCGAGCTGGTCGGCGAGGTCCTCGACGTGATCCGCGAGCTGGCCGACGGGGGCATGACGATGGTCCTCGCCACCCACGAGATGGCCTTCGCCCGCGACGTCGCCGACGTCGTCTGCTTCATGGACGGCGGGGTGGTGGTCGAGTCCGGACCGCCGACCCAAGTCCTCACCGACCCGTCGGAGGCCCGGACCCGCCAGTTCCTCAGCCGCCTGATCGACGGCGGACGGCTCTAGGCTCTGCGGCGATGGCAGACGACGTGGTGCTGGACCTGGCCGGACGACCGGTCAAGGTGACCAGCCCCGACAAGGTCTTCTTCCCGAAGCGCGGCGAGACCAAGCTGGACCTCGTCCGCTACTACGAGGCGGTCGAGGGGCCGCTGATGGCCACGATGGGCGGCCGGCCGGTCCTGCTCGAGCGGTACCCGGAGGGGGCCCGGGGGAAGTCGTTCTTCCAGAAGCGGGTGCCGAAGGGCGCGCCGGCCTGGCTCGAGACCACCAGCGTGCAGACGGTCAACGGCACCCCGTCGAACGCCCTGGTCGCCGTCGACCTGGCCCACGTCGCCTGGGCGGTCAACATGGGGTGCCTCGGCTTCCACGTCTGGCCGCTGCGGGTCGGCGACGACGGCGCGGTGGTGACCTTCGATCCGGCCGCGAGCTCGTCGGTCGAGCTGCCCGACATCGACGTCGAGCAGTGGGGTGGGACCGAGGGGCGGGAGGTCGTCGACGAGCTGCGCCTGGACCTCGACCCCATGCCGTCCGTCGGCTTCGACCGCGTGCGCGAGGCCGCCGGCGTGCTGCGCGAGCTGCTCGCGGAGGCGGGCATCGCCGGGTTCGCGAAGACCACGGGGAAGCGCGGCATCCACGTGTACGTGCGCCTCGAGCCGCGCTGGGACGCCTACGAGGTCCGTGCGGCCGGCGTGGCGGTGGCACGCGAGCTGGAGCGCCGCCGCCCCGACCTCCTGACCGCCGCGTGGTGGAAGGAGGAGCGCGGCGACCGGGTCTTCGTCGACTACAACCAGAACGCGCCGCACAAGACGGTGTTCGGGGCCTGGTCGGTCAGGGCGAAGGTCGGCGGGCAGGTCTCCGCCCCGTTCGCGTGGGAGGAGCTGGGCGTCGTGGACCCGGACGCGCTCACCATCGCGACCGTGCCCGCCCGGCTGGCGTCGGAGGGGGACCCGTGGGCGGCGATGTACGACGCGCCCCAGTCCCTCGATCCGCTGCTCGCGATGCACGCCGCCGACGCCGCGGCCGGACTGGCGGACGCCCCCTGGCCGCCGGTGTACCCGAAGATGCCCAACGAACCCCCGAGGGTCGCGCCCAGCAGGGCGCGCAAGGAGTAGGGCGGGGCTCGCTGCGGTAGGTGGCCGGTGATGGGTGGACCGATCGAGGAGCAGGACGACCGCGGGCTGGTGCGTGCCCCCGCCGAGGTGGTCCGCCGGGTGCTGAGCGGTGCCGGGCGGGTGGGGGAGGGGCTCGCGAGCGCCGCGGTCCTGGCGCACACCGGGTCGGCGGTCGATCGGGCGCGGGAGGCGACCGCAGCCGGGACCCCGACGTGGAAGGCCGTCGACGATGTGGTCGCCGAGCACGTCGCGCTCGCCCGCCGTCAGGGCATGATCGCCGGCGGGGCGCTGACCGCCGTGCAGGTCACCTCGTTCTGGGGCTCGGCCGGCACGCTGACGATCCCCGCGGCGATCGCCGGCCTGGCCGGCGACCTGACGTCCCTCGCCTGGATCCAGGCTCGGATGGTGACCCAGCTGGCGGCCACCTACGGCCGCGATCCGTACGACCGCGATGCCCGGGTCGCCGACCTGCTGGCCCTGTGGGAGATCGACGGGCTGGACGACGTCGTCGCCGAGGGGAGGGTGCGCTGGCGGGGGGCGCTGAGCCGCCTGACCGGACCGGCGCAGCGGCTCCGCACGCTGATGCACCTGGTGGGGCTCCGCTCCCTCGCCCGCCGGGTGATCCCGCTGGTCAACGTGCCCCTGACCGCCGCGGCGAACGAGCGGGCCACCCAGGAGCTGGCCGACCGGGCGATCGCCCGGTTCGCCGGCGGACGCCCCTGACGCATCGGACCTGGGTCAGCGCTCCTGGGCCCGGTGGTCGTGGTGGTGGTGCGGGTCGTCCAGCACGACGTGGTCGCCGACGACGATCGGTCGGGCGCCGTAGGCGGCCTGCAGGTGCTCGGCGGTCAGCACCTCGTCGGGCGGTCCGACCGCGAGGACGCGCCCGGCGAGCAGGACGACCAGGTCGGCGGCTCGCGCGTCCGCCATCTCGTGGGTGGTCATGACCACCGACCGGCCCGCGTCGCGCTCGGCGCGGACCACGTCGAGGATCGCGTCGCGGGACACGAGGTCGAGGCCGGTCACCGGTTCGTCGAGCAGCAGCACGTCGGCGTCCTGGGCCAACCCCTGGGCGATCAGCAGGCGCTGCTGCTGACCGCCGGACAGCTCGCGCAGCTGGGAGTCGGCCAGCCCGGTCGCGTCCATCCGCTGGAGGGCGGAGTCGACGGCGGCGCGGTCCGCTGCGCGGAGCCGGCCGAGCAGCCCGCGGTGGGCGTAGCGGGCCATCGCCACCACCTCGCGACCGCTGACGGGCAGCAGGGCGTTGTCCTCGGTCCGCTGCAGCACGTAGGCGATGCGGGCCCGGACCCGCTCGGGCGGCTGGCCCAACACCGCGATCGTGCCGGCGGAGGGGGTGATCAAGCCGGCGATCCCGTGCAGCAGCGTGCTCTTGCCCGACCCGTTCGGGCCGATCAGGGCGGTCAGCGTGCCGGCCGGCAGGGCCAGGTCGACGTCGGCCAGGACGGGTGCCCCGCCGTAGCCGAGGGCGACCCCGTCGAGGGTGATCACGCCGTCGACGGCGGCCACGTCGCCTCGATCATCTCGGCGACCCGCGGGCCGCTGAAGTCGGTCTTCGCCAGCACGGCGGCGCGGTCGACGATCTCGGGGTGCTGGACCAGGAGCGCGTCGGCGGCCGCGGTGACGATGATGCGCCTGACGTCGGGGTGGTGGGCGGCGAGCCAGTCGACGACCTCGACGCCGGACATCCCCGGCATCATCCAGTCGATGAGCGCCGAGCCGGTGCGGCCCCACTCCGCCTTCTCGATCGCCTCCGCGCCGGAGCCGAAGGCGTCCACGTCGAACCCCTGCAACGCCATCGTCTCGCTGAGCAGGACCCGCAGCGCGGGGTCGTCGTCGATCACCACCAGCCGGTTCGCCACGGCTCGCAGACTAGGACCTGCACCGCGGGACGGCCCCGCCGGTCATCGTCCGTCCAGCCGGTCGCGTGCCGCCTCGAGCGCCTCGGCCGCCGCCGTGACGGCGGCCTCCGCCTCCGCCTCCACCCGCGCCGCCTCGACCAGCCGGTGGTCGGCCTCGGCTGCCTGTGCGGCTGCGGTGCGCGCGGTCTCCTCCGCCGCGGTGAGCTCCTCGCGCAGGCGGGCGACGTCCGCGTCGGCTGCGTCGGCCGCGGTGCGGGCGCGCTCGGCCGCCTCCGCGGTCGTGCGGTGGCGCCGGGCCGCCGCCAGGTGGGTCATGGTGACCTGGCCCAGGTGGCGCTCGGCCTCCTCGACGCGGGCCCTCGCGGCCCGCTCGGCGGCGATCCGCGCCTCGTCCTCGGCCGCGGCCTCCCCATCGGCGGAGGCCGTGGCGTCCGCGGCGTCCGGCACGGCGGCCAGCGGCACGCCCATCCCGAGCGCCGCGGTGGGGTCCGGTGCGGTGGTCGGCGTCGCCTGCAGGACGCCCGTCGCGATGGCACGGGCGAGGTCGGTGTCGACCGCGGCGGCCAGCAGGGCGGTGCGGACCGCGTCGCGCACCGGCGTCGTGTCGGGGTCCAGGGCGGACAGGACCTCGTCGATCGCCGCGTGGTGCGCCCGGACGGCGCCGCGCAGGTCCGCGCCGCGCACGCCGCTCAGGGCGCGGCGCTGCACCCTGGCGAGCTCTTGGGCGGCACCGGCGACCGCCGTGATCAGGTCGGGCTGGTCGCGGGACACGTGGTTCAGGGCCGCGGCGGCGACCGTGGGACGGCGCAGCGCCTTCACCGCGGCCGCCGCGCCGGGATCGCCGGCGGCCTTGAGCGAGCGGACCAGGTCGTCCCGCGCGGCGACGAACGCCGGCGGGTCCAGCTCGAAGAGCGGCACTGCCACATCGGGGACGGTCACGACCCGGAGTGTGGCAGGAACACGCCGTGGCGTGGCAGCGTTCGAGGCCGGGCGACCATCCCGACCCCGATCCCCTCCCGAGGAGCGACGCGATGCCCACCACGCCCGAGATCACCCTCTACTGGCGCCCCGGCTGCGGCTTCTGCGCGGCGCTGCAGCACGGGCTGGACGCCGCGGGGGTCGAGTACCGGGGCGTGAACATCTGGGAGGATCCCGACGGCGCGGCGTTCGTCCGCTCCGCGAACGACGGGAACGAGCTGGTCCCCACCGTCCAGGTCGGCGACGAGGTGCTGTCCAACCCCTCCGCCCGGCAGGTCGTCGCGCTGGTCCGACCCGACGCCTGAAGCGCGGTGCGCCGACCCGCTATCCTGCCGGTCAACGCGGCGGGACCGGAAGGGGGAGAGGTGAGCGACCGCACCGAAGAGGGCGAGGGCGCGTTGCGCCTGACGCTGTACGTCGCGGGTCGCACGCCGCGGGCGGACCGGACCGTCGACGAGCTGCAGGCCGTCGTGGCCGACGAGCTCGACGTGGCGGTGACCGTGTCGATCGTCGACGTGCTGGAACGCCCCGACCTGGCCGAGGAGTCGCTGATCCTGGCCACCCCCACCCTCGTCCGCGAGTCCCCCCGGCCGGCCCGCCGCCTGATCGGGGACATGACCGACACCCGGTCGGTGCTCGAGGCCCTCGGCGTGATCGCCGCACCCGACCCGCGCCCGCAGCCGCCGACCGGCGACGGCGACACCTGACGTCCACGGGGGGCAGGAGGCAGCACGAGTGAGGACCCCCCGCGGCGACGCCGGCGCGCTGGACCCGTCGGTGTACCGGCGCATGGTCGAGGTCAGCGACGACGGGATCCTCGCCGTCGACGGCCACGGGATCATCGCGTTCGCCAACCCGGCTGCCGCGCGCATGCTGGGTCGTCCCGCAGCGGTCCTGCGGGGCCTGTCCTTCGGGGTGCCGATCGTCGCCGGGGGGGCGGCCGAGATCCGCCTGCTGCACGCGCGACGCGGGGTCAGGGTGGCGGAGCTGCGGGCGGCGTCGGTCCCCCAGGGGGATGCCGCTGACGTGACCCACATCGTCATGCTGCGCGACATCACCCGCAGCGCGCGGACCCGCAGCGAGCTGCAGCGGCTGGCGCTGGCCGACCACCTGACCGGCGTCGGGAACCGGCGGGCGTTCCTGGCCCTCGCCGACCAGGCGTTGAAGGTCGCCGAGCGCGAGCAGCGAGCCTGCCTGCTGGTGTTCGTGGACATCGACCGCATGAAGGCGATCAACGACCGGTTCGGCCACCGCGCCGGCGACCAGGCGGTGGTCGAGACCGCCCAGATGCTCACCGACACCGTGCGGGATGCCGACATCGTCGCCAGGATCGGCGGGGACGAGTTCTGCGTCCTGTTGACCGGCGCGCCGGGACGGCCGGAGTCGCTCGACGAGGCGCTCGAGCGGCTGCGGGAGGCGACGGCGCGCCTGGGCGAGCGGACCGAGTTCCCCCTCTCGGTCACGATCGGCGACGCCCGGACCGAACCGGGGGAGCACTGGACGGTCGCGGAGCTGATGGAGGCCGCCGACGCCCGCATGTACGAGGCGAAGCGCCGTCGTGATCGCGACGTCCGGGTGGTCGTGATCGGGGACGGATCCGTCGGGCGTGCGGTGCGCGAGGCGGTCGGCGACGAGCTGCCGGTCCTCGTCCTCGACGCCGTCGCCGAGCTGGCCGACCGGGTCAGCCCCGTCCTGACCGACGTGGTGGTGGTCGCCGTGGCCGATCTCCCGGGGACGATCGCCGACCTCGGCACCTCGCCCCGCACGACCGGCATCCCGGTGGTCGCGCACCAGCCGACGCCCGACGCCGAGCAGGAGCGGATGGCGCTCGACCTCGGCGCGGCGGACGTCATCACCGGTGAGATGGCACCCCCCGTGGTGCTCGCCCGCATCCGTCGGGTGCTCGGCCAGATGGCGCTGTGACGTCCGGTTAGGATCCGGGTGATCGACGCGGCAGCCGGCGACCCCGGCGCGCCGCCGCACCCGGACCGGAACCGGTGGGACCCACCGGCCGGCGACCAAAGGCAGGTCCTCATGCGCACAGGCCCCTTCGCACTGATCGACGACCACGAGCAGGTGGTGTTCGGCAACGACCCCCAGAGCGGGCTGCGGTGCATCATCGCGATCCACTCGACGGCGCTCGGACCCGCGCTCGGCGGCACCCGGATGTACCCGTACGCGACCGAGGACGAGGCCCTCGTCGACGTGCTGCGCCTGTCCCGCGGCATGACGTACAAGGCCGCCTGCGCCGGGCTCGACCTGGGCGGCGGCAAGGCGGTCATCATCGGCGACCCCGCGACCGACAAGTCAGAGGCGCTGCTGCGGGCGTACGGCCGGGTCGTCGAGTCCCTCGGCGGGCGGTACGTGACCGCCTGCGACGTCGGCACCTACACCGACGACATGGCGCTGGTGGGCCGGGAGACGCGGTGGGCGACCGGCGCGTCGATCGACGAGGGCGGCTCGGGGGACTCCGGGGTGATGACGGCGCTCGGGACCTACGTCGGCATCAAGGCCGCGGTCGAGTTCGTGTTCGGCGACCCGAGCATGCGCGGCCGCCACGTCGCCATCCAGGGCGTCGGCAAGGTCGGGCGCCGGCTGGCCGAGCACCTCCACGCCGAGGGCTGCCGCCTCAGCGTCGCCGACGTCGACGCCGGCGCGGCAGCGGCGTGCGCCGAGCGGTTCGGCGCCGAGGTGGTCGACGTCGCCGACGTGCACGCCGTCGACGCCGACGTGTTCAGCCCGAACGCCCTCGGGGCGGTCGTCAACCCGGCCACGCGGGGGGAGATGCGGTGCGCGATCGTCGCCGGCGCGGCGAACAACCAGCTGGCCACCGAGGAGGACGGGGAGGCGCTGGCCGACGCCGGGATCCTCTACGCGCCCGACTACGTCATCAACGCCGGCGGGGTCATCCAGGTCGGCGACGAGCTGCACCCCGGCGGCTGGTCGACCGACCGGATCACCGCGCGCGTGCACCGCATCGGCCCGCGGCTGGCCGAGATCTTCGCCGACGCGAAGGGGTCGGGCATCTCGACCGCCCGGGCCGCCGAGCGCGCCGCGGAGGCCCGGATCGCCGCCGTCGGCCGGCTGCGGTCGTTCCACCTCCCGGACCGGTAGGACCCGGTAGCTCCGGCACCGCAGAACCCAGATCTGAGCCTCAGCTGCGTCACCGGACCCAGCCCTCAGATCTCAGGTTCAGCTCCGGCGTCACAGGACCCAGATCTGAGCCTTAGCTCCGTCACAGGACCCAGTTCTCAGATCTGAGGTTCAGGGGTGCATGACCGGGATGGCTCAGCGCAGGCGCACGCCGGCGGGGGTGGTGACGCGGCCGAGGACCCACCCCTCCACCCCGTGGCGGCCGAGCACGGCCAGCGCGGCGTCCACCTCGGTGGCCGGCACCACGGCGACCATGCCGACGCCCATGTTGAAGACGCGGAACATCTCGTCGGTCGCCACCGACCCGAGGCGTTGGAGCAGACCGAAGACCGGCGCCGGCGTCCACGACCCCAGCCCGACGTCCGCACCCAGCCCCGCCGGCAGGACCCGCGGGAGGTTCCCCGGCAGCCCCCCGCCGGTGACGTGGCACAGGGCGTTGACCAGCCCCTCCGCCGCCAGGGCCAGGCACGGGCGGGTGTACAGCGCGGTTGGGGTGAGCAGCTCCTCGCCGAGCGGACGGTCCAGCCCGTGGCCGTCGGCCAGGTCCAGCCCGTCCACCAGCGCCCGGACCAGGCTGTAGCCGTTCGAGTGCAGCCCGCTCGCCGGCATCCCCACCAGCACGTCGCCCTCCGCCACCCGGTGGGGGCCGAGGATCGCTGACCGCTCGACCAGGCCGACCCCGAACCCGGCCAGGTCGTAGTCGCCGGCGGGCATGACGCCGGGGTGCTCGGCGGTCTCGCCACCCGCCAGGGCGCAGCCGGCCTGCACGCACCCCTCCGCGATGCCGGCGACGACCTCGGTCACCACGTCGGGGTCCAGCCGGCCGATCGCGATGTAGTCGAGGAAGACCTGCGGCTCGGCGCCGCTCACGACGATGTCGTCGACGACCATCGCCACCAGGTCGATGCCGACGGTGTCGTGCCGGCCGAGGCGCCGGGCCAGCTCGAGCTTGGTGCCCACGCCGTCGGTGGCGGTCACCATGACCGGCTCGCGCCAGCGCGCGGTGTCGATGGCGAACAGGCCGCCGAACCCGCCGATGCCGTCCAGGACCTCCGGTCGGTGCGTCCGCTCGACGTGGGGTCGGATGCCCTCGACGACCGCGTCGGCCGCGTCGAGGTCGACCCCGGCGCCCGCGTAGGTCTCGCCCATCAGGTCGACTCCCACAGCGTCGCCATGACCGCCTTGCCGCGCTGGCGGGTCAGCGCCTCGACCGGGATCGGGTAGTCCCCGTCGAAGCACGCGCTGCAGAGGGAGGTGGCGGGCCGCTTCGTCGTCTCGATCAGCCCGTCGAGGGAGAGGTAGGCGAGCGAGTCCGCGTCGAGGAAGCGCCGGATCTCCTCGACCTCCATGCCGGCGGCGATCAGCTCGGCCCGGGTGGCCATGTCGATGCCGTAGAAGCACGGCCACTTGATCGGCGGTGCGGTGATGCGGAGGTGCACCTCGGCGGCGCCGGCGGCCTTCAGCATCGCCACCAGCTGCCGGGAGGTGTTGCCCCGCACGATCGAGTCGTCGACGACCACGAGCCGCTGCCCGGCGATGATGTCCGGCAGCGGGTTCAGCTTCAGGCGGATGCCGAGCTGGCGGAGGCTCTGGGTCGGCTGGATGAACGTCCGTCCCACGTAGCGGTTCTTGGTCAGCCCCTCTGCGTAGGGGATGCCGGACGCGGCGGAGTACCCGCCGGCGGCGGCCATTCCGGAGTCCGGGACCGGGATGACCAGGTCGGCGTCGACGGGGGATTCGTTGGCCAGCAGCTCGCCCATGCGCCGGCGGGCGGCGTACACCGACGTCTCGGCGGTCATGTGGTCTGGCCGGGCGACGTAGACGTACTCGAACACGCACGCCTTCGGACGGGCGTCGGCGTAGCGGCGGCTGCGCAGCCCGGCGTCGTCGATGGCGACGATCTCTCCCGGTTCGACGTCGCGCACCCGGTGGGCGCCGACGATGTCGAGGGCGGCGGTCTCGCTGGCGACCACCCAGCCGCCGCTCTTCAGCCGCCCGATGACGAGGGGACGGACGCCCTGGGGGTCCCGCGCCCCGTAGATCGTCCGCTCGTCCATCACCACGAGGGAGAACGCGCCGTCGACGTGGGGGAGGACCTCGGCCAGCGCGTCCTCGGTCGTGCCGTCGGCGCCGAGGCGGTCCCGCGCGTCCGACACGAGGGCGCTCAGCAGGTCGGAGTCGCTCGAGCAGCTCTCCCCGACCGGCAGCTCCCCGGAGAGGTGGCCGGTGTTGGTCAGGTTGCCGTTGTGGGCGAGGGACAGGACGTGCCCCTCGGGGGTCGAGCGGAAGGTCGGCTGGGCGTTGTCCCACGTCGACGCGCCGGTGGTCGAGTAGCGGACGTGGCCGATGCCGAGGTGACCCTCGAGGGCGGTCAGGCGGGTCTCGTCGAAGACCTGGTTGACGAGCCCCATCTCCTTGGTGACGACGATCGACGCACCGTCGCTCACGGCGATCCCTGCGGACTCCTGCCCGCGGTGCTGCAGGGCGTAGAGGCCGTAGTAGGCCAGCTTCGCCGCGTGCTCGGTGGGGGCGTAGACCGCGAAGACGCCGCAGGCGTCCCGAGGTCCGGTCGCGGGCTGGTCCTCGGGGGTGTCGCTCACGGCGCAAGCGTAGACGCCGGGAGCGCCGAGACGCCCGTGGCCGGCGGGGTGGCGGTGTGGGATGCTCGACGGATAGACCTGCGCACCGAGCCGACGCCGGCCACCGCGACGCCACCTCCCGCAGACGGCGGGTGGCGCCGGAGGGTGGGTGTCCTGTGGCTGGTCGTCGTGGTCGTCGCCGTCGGCGTCGTGGCCCGCATCGGCGGTGGCGACGATCCCACCGCCGACCTCGAGGTCGACCCGACCCCCGCGGTGGCCGACGAGGAGGAGCCGGCCCCGCTCCCCACCGCCCCGGCGCCGGGACCGGCCACCACCGCCGTCGGGTCGTGGGTGCCGCTGGGAGTCTCCCCGCTGGCCGCGCGCACCCGCCCCAGCGCGACCTGGACGGGGGAGGAGGTGCTGGTGTACGGAGGTCAGCCGGACCTCGGCCCGGTCGGTGCCCGGTTCGACCCGGTCAGCCGGACCTGGTCGCCCATGGCGACGTCACCCCTCGGGCACCGGGTCGCCCACACCGCGACCTGGACCGGCACCGAGCTGGTCGTGTTCGAGGGGACGCCGGTCGGCCTGGAGGCCGCCCGCGCGGCCCAGGACGTCGACGGCGCCGTCTACGACCCCGCGACCGACACCTGGCGGCCGCTGCGCGACGCCCCCCTCAACCCGCGCTCGGGCCACGTGGCGGTGTGGACCGGCGAGCAGGTGTTCGTCTACGGCGGGTCGCGGACCTTCGAGACCGAGGCTCCGGCGGCGCTGTACGACCCGGCCGCTGACACCTGGACCCTCACCAGCCCCGCACCGCTCGAGCGCGCCTTCGGGCTGCTGGCCGCGGTGTGGACCGGGGAGGAGGTCGTCGTCTGGTCCGGCACCGGCCCCACCGACGTCGCCGCCTACGACCCCTCCACCGACACCTGGCGGCTCCTGCCCGGCTCGCCGGTCGGGATGCGGTCGGCGCAGGCCGTCTGGACGGGCAGCGAGATGCTCCTGCTCGGCCGGCCCGATGCGGTGGAGGTCGGCGGGCTCGCGCTCGACGTCGCCGAGGGGCGCTGGACGGTGCTGCCCCCCTCCCCCCAGGGGTACGCCGCGACCCACGCGGTGGTCTGGACCGGGGACCGGGCGGTCGTCCTCGGCGGGCCGGCGGAGGTGCCCGGCGCGGTCTGGGACCCCGCGACCGCCCGCTGGTCGGCGCTGCCGCCGGCGCCGCTGCAGGCCGTGAGCGGCCACGCCGCCGCGTGGACGGGGGAGGAGATCTGGCTGTGGTCGGGGCAGGGCCCGGCGGGCCCGGTCGCCGAGGGCGCGACCTTCCGGGCCGGATGGTCGACCGCGCGCGGGTGAGCAGAGCCGGCTCGCGTCGGAGCCCCCGGTGGTCCACACTGCGCGGCGATGTACGAGACGCTGAAGTTCATCCACGTCATGGCCGTGATCGCCTGGTTCGGCGGGGGCATCTTCCTGACCGCCCTCGCGGGGCGCGCCGCCCGGACCGACACCGCCGCCCTCGGGACGGTCGTCCGGCTCGGCGGGGCGATGGGGCCGTTCTTCGGCGCGATGGGGGGCATCGCGTTCCTCGCGGGCATCGCGATGGTCCTGACGACCGACGGGCTCGACTTCGAGGAGGCCTGGATCACCATCGGGATCGTCGTGTACCTGGTGTCGGCGTTCCTCGGTGGCCGGGTGCTCGGTCCCCGCTACGAGCGGCTCGGCGAGGCGGCGGCCGGCGGCGACGCCGCGGCGACCGAGACCGCCCGCAAGGCCGTGGTCAGCATCACGATGGTCGACCTGACGCTGCTGACGATCGCCGTCGCCGCGATGGTCTTCAAGTGGGGCGCCTGACCTGACCGTCGCTGACCCGGCCGGCGGTCAGCTCAGCGGCCCCGGGCGGTCCAGCGGTCGCCGTCCCGGCTCACCTCGAGCGGGTGGTCGAAGGCCGCTGACAGCGACTCCGACGTGAGGACCTCCTCCAGCGGGCCGGCGGCGACGACCGTCCCGCCGGCGACCAGCGCGGCGTGGGTGAAGCCGGGCGGGATCTCCTCGACGTGGTGGGTGACGAACGCCGCCGCGGTGACCGAGGGGTCCTCGGCCACGTCCGCCAGGATCCCGAGCAGCTGCTCGCGACCGGCGATGTCGAGCCCCGCGGTGGGCTCGTCGAGGAGGAGCAGCTCGGGACCGGCCAGCAGCGCACGGGCGATCTGGACCCGTCGCCGCTCACCCTCGCTCAGCAGGCCGATGCGACGGTCGGCGATCCCGTCCAAGCCGACCCGCGCGACCGCGTCGTCGACCCGCGCCCACTGCGCGTCGTCGTAGGCCGGGCGGAAGGACACCAGGGTCGCGTCGACGCCGCTCGCGACCGCGGCCCGCACGGCCATGCGCGGATCCATCAGCCGTTCGAGGGCGCTCGCCGTGTAGCCGATCCGGGTCCGCAGCGTCGGGATGTGCGTCGCGCCGAGCCGCTCGCCGAGCACCCGGACCGTCCCGCTGGACGGCAGCTCGTACGCGGCAGCCAACCTCAGGATCGTCGACTTCCCCGCCCCGTTCGGGCCGAGCAGCACCCACCGCTCGCCGGCCGCGACGGCCCAGTCCACGTCGTGGACGACCGGGACGCCCCCGCGACGGAGGGCGACGCCGGACAGCTCGATGGCGAGGTCGGCCACCAGGCGGTCCCTACGGCCCCAGCAGCGCCGGGAGCACCGCGGCCTGCGCGGCGGCGACGGCGTCCAGGTCCAGGTCGAGCGACCCGCCGACCAGCCGCCGGGCGGCGGTGGTCATGCCGATGGGGCGGACGTCGAGGTCGTGCTCGCGCGCCAGGGCGTCGACCGCCCGGGCATCGGGTGCGGAGACGACGACCCGGCCGGGGGCCTCGGAGAACCAGATCTGGTGCTCCGGCAGGTGCGTCGGCAGCTGGCAGGTGACGCCGAGGCCGTCGCCGCACGCCTCCACGAGCGCGGTGACCAGCCCACCGGTCGACACGTCGTGGGCGCTGGCGAGGATCCCCTCGGTCCGGGCGATGTTCAGGAACCGGTGCAGGCGCCGCTCGAGTGCGAGGTCGATCGGGTCGAGCGCTCCCGCGATGCGCTGGTTGCACACCCAGTCCCACTCGCTGCCGGCCAGGCCCGCCCGGGTGGGGGCGCCGACCAGCAGCACCGCGTGGCGGGGGGCGGCGAACGTCGCCGGCGTCGACTGCGTCACGTCGGGGTGGACGCCGAGGACGCCGACGACCGGCGTCGGGTGGATCGCGGTGTCTGCCGTCTGGTTGTAGAACGACACGTTCCCGCCCGTGATCGGCGTGTCGAGGGCGGTGCAGGCGTGCGACATGCCCGCGATCACGTCCCGGAACTGCCCCATCACCTCCGGCACCTCGGGGGAGCCGAAGTTCAGGCAGTTCGTCGCCGCCACCGGCAGCGCGCCGGTGCAGGCGACGTTGCGGGCCGCCTCGGCGACGACCCGCCGCGCCCCCTCCACCGGGTCGAGGGCGCACCAGCGGCCGTTGCCGTCGGTGGCGATCGCGATGCCCCGCCGGTTGCGGTCCTCGATCCGGAGGACGGCGGCGTCGCCACCGATTCCCTGGACCGTGCCGTGCCCGACGATCGAGTCGTACTGGTCGGTCACCCAGGCCGGCGGGGCGATGTTGGGACTCGTCAGGACGGCCATCGCGTCGGCGGCGAGGTCCCTGGTCCGGTCGTAGGCGGCTGCGGCGTCCGCGTCGACGTCGATGCCGGCGTGCGGGTGGACCCAGTCGGCCACCGGGCGGGTGTAGGTCGGGCCGTCGTGGGCGAGGGATGCCGCGGGCGCGTCGTGGACCCGCTCGCCGTGGCGGTCGAACACGAGCCGGTCGCCCTCGACGACGGTCCCGATCGGGGTCGCGTCGATGCCCCAGCGCCGGCAGATCGCGAGGACCTCGTCGAGGTGGTCCGGGCCCACCAGCGCCAGCATCCGCTCCTGGGACTCGCTGCAGAGGATCTCCCACGCGTCCATCGACGCCTCGCGGAGGATCACGTCGTCGAGGTCGACGTGCATCCCCAGGCCGGCGGCCGAGGCCATCTCCGAGGTGGAGCAGGCGATGCCGGCCGCGCCCATGTCCTGGATGCCGCTCAGCAGGTCCGCGGCGTACAGCTCGAGGCAGCACTCGATCAGCTGCTTGCCGGCGAACGGGTCGCCGACCTGGACGTTGGGACGCTTGGCCTCGTCGACCCCGTGCTCGGAGAACTCGGCGGACGCGAGCACCGACGCGCCGCCGATCCCGTCCCTCCCCGTCCGCTGCCCGATCAGGACGGCGACGTCGCCCGGCCGCTCCGCCTTGGCGAGCTGGATCCGATCGGCCGGCAGCACGCCCACGCAGAGGACGTTGACCAGCGGGTTGCCCTGGTAGCAGGGGTCGAAGACGACCTCGCCGCCGACGGTCGGGACCCCGATGGAGTTGCCGTAGTGGCCGATGCCGCGGACCACGCCGTCGACGACCCACCGGGTCTTGGGGGAGGTGGGGTCGCCGAAGCGCAGCGGGTCCATCAGCGCGATCGGCCGGGCCCCCATGGTCAGGATGTCCCGGATGATCCCGCCGACGCCGGTCGCCGCGCCCTGGAACGGCTCGACGAAGGAGGGGTGGTTGTGGCTCTCGATCTTGAACGTCACCGCCAGGCCGTCGCCCACGTCGACCACGCCGGCGTTCTCGCCCGGCCCGACCAGGATCCGGCTCCCCTCGGTCGGCAGGGTCTTCAGGTAGATCTTCGACGACTTGTAGCTGCAGTGCTCGGACCACATCACCGAGTAGGTCCCGAGCTCGGCGGTCGACGGGTCGCGTCCGAGGGTCTCGACGATCCGGTCGTACTCGTCGTCGGTCAACCCCAGCTCGCGGGCGAGCGCGCGGGGCTCGGGGGCGGGGGCGGGCGTCGGGGTGTCAGCGGAGGTCGTCGCCATCGGGGCGGCAGCCTACGCCGCGACCCCGTGGGCGGCGGCACACGGGTGGGTCGGCGAGGAGGGCTGGGGGGGCACCCGTGGATGGATTCGACATCCCGGGGGAGGGGTGGGGGTGCGCCCGTGGATGGAATCGACACCCTCACGCGAGGGTGGCGGTCTCAGGAGTCACACCAGGCCTCCCACTCCACTCCTGCACCACGCCGGACCATCCACGGTGTCGATTCCATCCGCTGGGGTGGGACCGACGGTGCAGATTCCATCCGCTGGGACGGGGCCGACGACGTAGCGTGTCGCGGCGATGACCGATGCTCTCGCTCAGGCGGTCGAGGTCCGTCCCCTCGACCCGGCCGACCACCCCGCGGCCCACGCCCTGCGCGTGGCGGCGTTCAGCTCGTCGCTGGCCACCCGCTACCCCGAGGAGGGGGAGGCGAACTACATCCCCGCGGACAGCCGGCTCGGCGCCTACGACGGCGACCGCCTGGTCGGGCACACCGGCGTCTGGTCGCTGGGCCAGTGGCTCGGCGGCCGGCAGGTGCCGATGGCCGGCGTCGCGTCGGTCACCGTCGCCGCCGACCAGCGCCGTCGGGGCATCGCCGGCCGGCTCGTGCGTGCGGCCCTCGAGCTCGCCCGGACCCGCGGCGATGTGATCGCCTGCCTGTACCCGACCGTGCCGGCGCTCTACCGGTGGTCGGGGTTCGAGTTCGCCGGCGTGCAGATCCGCCACGTGCTGCCGACCGGGACGCTCGGCGGCCTCCCGCGCCCGAGCGCCCCGCCCCGCCTCCGCCGTCTCGCCTACCCCGACGACCTCCCCGGGATCGCCCCGGTGTGGGACGCCGCGGCGCAGGCGCACGGGCGGGAGACCCGCAGCGACGCACGGCTCCGCCACATCTTCGAACCCGACGACGCGCGCACGCGCGACCTCGATGCCCTCGTCGCCGAGCGTGACGGCACGATCACCGGCGTCCTGCAGGTCAGCCGCAGCGCCACCCCGCCGGGTGACCGGTCGATCTTCACCCAGCGGGTCGTCGGACTGGCGGCGACCGACCGCGACACGTGGCTGGCTCTGTGGCACGTCGTCGCCGGTCAGGCGTCGGTCTGCGCGCGGACGCAGTTCACCGGCGCACCCCACGAGCCGCTCCTCGACGAGCTGTCCGTGCCGGCCCACGACCTCGACACCGAGGTCCACCCGTGGATGGCGCGCCTGGTCGACCTCCCCACCGCCGTCGCCGGTCGCGGCTGGCCGGCCGGTGCCCCGACCGCCATCAGCCTGGGCGTCCACGACCCGCTGCTCGCGGCGAACGACGGGACCTGGACCCTCGAGGTCGCCGACGGCGAGGGTCGGCTCACCCGCGGCGGACCGGACGCCGCCCCGACCATCGACGTCGGCGCGCTCTCGGCGCTGTTCACCGGGCACGTCCGGGCCCGGACCCTCGCCTTCCAGGGTCGGCTGTCAGGGGCGTCCGCCGCCGACGTCGCGACCCTCGACGCCGTCTTCGGCGCGCCGCAGCCCTGGTTCCACGACTACTTCTGAGGGGCGACCCGCCGGCGGTAGGCGCTCGGCGTCTCCGCGTACACGGCTCGGAACGCCCGGCTGAGCTGCGAGGCGTCGCCGAAGCCCCAGCGGTGGGCCAGGTCGGTCAGGCTCCACGCCGCCAGGCGCGGGTCGGCGAGATCGCGGGCGATCCGCTCCAACCGCCGCCGCCGGATGTGGGCGGCGACCGTCGTCCCCGTCGAGGCGAACGCGAGGTGGAGGTAGCGCGGTGACACGCCGAGCCGTCCGGCCAGCGCCGTCGGCGTCAGGTCGGGGTCGTCCAGGTCGGTCTCGATCGCGGTGAGGGCGCGGGCCGCCAGCGCCTCGACCGCCCCGCCTGGCCCCCCGCTCACCGGCTCGGCTCCGCGGACAAGAAGGTCGAGGGCGACGTCCACGGCCAGCAGCGCGTCGCCGGTCCCGAGCTGCCCGCCGACCTCGGCCAGGGTCCGGAGGTGGCCCGCCAGCAGCCGGCCGAGCGCGCTCGACGCCGGCAGCGCGACCGGGCCGACCCGGCCTCGCCGCGTGCGGACCGCCAGCCGGTCCGTCGGCACCAGCAGGGTGACCTTCCGGACCGCCTCGACGACCTCGAACTGCACCGGGGCGGCGGAGTGCCAGCACAGCACGTCGCCGGCGGTCAGCTCGGCGGTGGGGTCGCCCTGGCGGACCCGCTCCCGACCCTCGGTGACCAGCAGCACCCCGACGGTGTCCTGGTCGGTGCGGCGCAGCTCCGGGGTGGCCCGCCGGCCCCGGAGCGGCGCGGAGCGGCAGTCGACGACCGTCGCGTCCCCGAGCTGGTGCCAGGTCACCTCGAGCTCGTAGGCGGAGGGGTCCTCGAGGCGGAGGTCCCAGGGCAGGTGCGTGCCGCTCAGGATCTCGCGGACCGCCTCCTCGCGCTCGATGACCGCCGTCTGCGTCGACGACCAGCCCCCGGCGCCTGGGGGCGCACCACCCATCGGGTCTCCTCGGCTCTGCACGCGATGTCGAGTCCGCGTTCCCCCACACGCAAGCACTCCTGCCCCCCGTCGTCCAGGGTGCGGATCACCACCCCATCGAGGGACCCGACGACGACGAGGAGCCGACCGTGCGCCACGACATCGAGTTCAGGACCGAGGACGGCACCACCCTGCGGGGGTGGCGCTACGACGCCGAGGGGGTGGAGGGGCCGGCGCCGACCGTCGTCATGGCCCACGGCTTCTCCGCCACCAAGGAGATCCACCTGGACGACTTCGCCGAGGTCTTCGCCGCCGCGGGCCTCGGCGTCATCGTCTACGACAACCCCAACCTGGGCGAGAGCGACGGCTAGCCCCGCCAGCACATCGACCCGACCACCCAGATCCGCGCCTACCGCGACGCGATCACCTGGGCGCAGAGCCTCGACGAGGTCGACGCCGACCGGATCGGCGTGTGGGGGTCCAGCTACGCCGGCGGGCACGTCCTGGTGGTCGCCGCCCTCGACCGGCGCGTGAAGGCCGTCGTCTCCCAGGTGCCGCTGACCTACGGCTACACGAGCGCGCAACGCCTGATCCGCGGCGACGTCTGGGCCGGGCTCCGCCAGGGCTTCGACGCCGACCGGGCCGCGAGGCTCGCGGGCGAGCCACCGTCGGTCCTCCCCGTCACCGCGCCCGAGGGCGAGCCGTGCGCCCTGCCGACGCCGGACACCTGGGCGTTCTTCACGAACCTGCCGGAGGACCGCGCCAAGCACTGGCGCAACGAGGTGACCCTCCACTCGGTCGAGCTGTTCACCGAGTACGAGCCGGCCACGTACATCTCCCGGATCTCGCCCACGCCCCTCCTGCTCGTCGCCGCGCGCGAGGACCACCTCGTCCCCTTCGACCTGACCGCGACGGCCTACGAGGCCGCGCTGCAGCCCAAGGAGCTGGTGATCCTGCCGGGCGGGCACTTCGACGCCTACACGGGCGAGGCGTTCGCGACGTCGTCCACGGCCCAGCGCGACTTCCTCCTCCGCCACCTGGCCGGCTGACCCACACAGCCCCCGGTGCCCGGGATCGAGGGCAGGATGGGGCGCGTGCTGCTGCCCCCGCGCGACCTGACCGACGCCGACGTCGCCGGGGTCGTCGCGGGCGGGTGGGGCGTCGACGTCCGCAGCGTCACGTACCTGCCGGTGGGGTTCGGGAGCCACCACTGGGCGGTCGTCGACGCGCTCGGGGCGCGCTGGTTCGCCACGGCAGACGACCTGCGGGCACCCGGCCACCTGGGGGAGGGCGGCCCCGACGCGCGCCACGACCGCCTCGATCGGGCTCTGTCGACCGCGCGCAGCCTCCGGGCCGCCGGGATCGCGGCCGTGGTCGCCCCCACACCGACCGCGGAGGGGGCGGTGACCGTCCGCCGGGAGGGGCACGCGATCTCCCTGTACCCCCACGTCGACGGCGAGTCCTTCGGCTGGGGGCCGTTCCCGAGCGCCGCCGTCCGCGACGCCGCCCTCGACGTCGTGGTCGAGGTGCACACCACCTCGACGGCATCGGACCTGGTGCCCCCGAACGACCTCGCCGTCCCCGGCCGCGCCGACCTCGAGGCCCTCCTCGACCGTCGGACGACGGTGGCCGGTGGGCCGTACGCCGCTCGCCTGGCGGAGCTGCTCGACCGCCACGACGCGGACCTGCGGGCCCGGTTGCGCGCCCACGACCAAGCCGTCGATGCGGAGGCGGCGCTGGCCGACCGGCGGGTCATCACCCACGGCGAGCCGCACGCCGGGAACGTCATGGCGGTGCTCGGCGGGGTCCGCCTGGTGGACTGGGACACCACCGCGCTCGGCCAGCCCGAGCGGGACCTGTGGTTCCTGGTGCGCGAGGACGCCGAGCTGGCGGCGCGCTACGCCCGGCAGACCGGGGTGGAGGTCCGCGACGACCTGCTCGACCTGCACCGCGAGTGGTTCGCGCTGGCCGACGTCGCCGCGTTCGCGGTGCAGCTGGCGGGGGCGGTGTCCGAGGACGCCGAGACCGAGGTGGCCTGGGAGGCCCTCCGCGCGGAGGTCGCCGGGCTCTGACCGGAGCGGCGTGGACCGGGCGGGTCAGGAGGGCTTGGTCAGGCCGGGACGGGCTGGCCGATCAGCCGCTCGAGGAGGAGCCCCCGTCCGTCGGTGCTGCCCCAGCCGACGAGCGCGTCGACGGCGTGTTCGGGGTGGGGCATCAGGCCGGCGACGTTCCCCGCGGTGTTGGTCACCCCGGCGATGCCGGCGACGCTGCCGTTCGGGTTCGCCGCGTCCGTGACCGCGCCGTCGGGCTCGCAGTAGCGCGCCAGGACCTGTCCGCCGGCGGCGAGCGCCGTGGGATCGGGGTGGACGTAGCGGCCCTCGCCGTTCTTCAGCGGGATGGCGAGGACCCGCCCGGTTGCCTCGTCACGGAGGTGCTGCAGGCGGTGGGTGAAGCGCAGCCCGACGTTGCGCGTCAGGGCGCCGGGGAGCAGGCCGGCCTCGCAGAGCACCTGGAACCCGTTGCAGATGCCCAGCACCCGCCCGCCGTCCGCCGCCAGCTGGGCGACCGATCGCATGGCCGGGCTGAACCGGGCGATCGCGCCGGCGCGCAGGTAGTCCCCGTAGCTGAACCCGCCGGGGACCACGACGGCCTCGACGCCCTGCAGGTCGGCGTCGCCGTGCCACAGCACGACCGGTTCGTGGCCGATCGTCCGGATCGCGTAGGCGCTGTCGCGGTCGTCGCAGGTGCCGGGGAACCGCAGGATGCCGATGCGCATGGCCGGCAGCGTAGCGGCCGCCCTGCCACCCGAGGCGCCTACTCGAACCCGGCCGCCTCGAGCGCGCGGATCGGGTCCAGGAGGTCGACGAGGGCACGGGCGTCCTCACAGGCGCGGGACGGCCGGTCGTCCTCCTCGAGCCGGTCGCAGATCACCGCCTCGGCCTCCCTGGCCTCCAACGCGCTCGCCGCCAGCGTCGGGTCCAGCTCGAGGAACGTCGTGTCGTGCGCCACCAGCGGCGCGATCCACCAGGACTCGGTGTCGTCCCGTGCGAAGCGGGCGTTCAGAAGCACCCGCGGCGGGTCGGTGGACACGTCGAGGGTCGAGTCGACACCGGTCGCCTGGAACTGGGCGAACCGGATCACGCCGTCGGCGGCGGCGAACGCCTGCAGGCGGCGGGCGACGGCCTCGGGGACGGTGACCTCGCAGAGCGCGGACACGGCGGCGTCGATGCGCGCGACGTCGGCGTCGCTGCCCGCGCCCTGGATGCCCCGGTACCGGGCGCAACCCTCCAGGGTCAGCGGTTCGGGAGCCGAGGTGCCGACGTTGAACTGGCCGACGTCGGTGGCGAGGTCGCCAGCCGGTGGCGGCCGGCGCTCGGCGCCCGGGCCGTCGTGCGGGCCGAAGACGCCGAAGGCCCAGACGGCGACGCCGAGCGCGACCGGGACGGCGGTCAGGGCCAGGAGCACGAACCAGCGCGGGAGCAGCGGCTCGGCGAGCTCCTCGGACCGGGCGCCCGCGTAGACGTCGCGGGCCCGGTCGTCCCTCATCGGGGCGCCCTCACGTCGAGGGCTGCTCAACCCGGACGGTGTAGGTCTCGATGACCGGGTTGGCGAGCAGCTTGTCAGCGACGGTGGCGGCGACGGCTTCCGGGTCGCCGGCGCCGTCGGCGACCTCGAGCTCGATGTGCTTGCCGATCCGGACCCCCGTCACCCCCTCGAGGTCGAGGGAGGGGAGGGCCCGCTCGACGGCCTGCCCCTGGGGGTCCAGGATCTCCGGCTTCAGCATCACGTCGACGACGACTCGGGTCACGGGGTGGTCCATTCGGTGAAGGAGGTCTCGGTCAGCTGCTCGTAGGCCCGCACGTACCGCTCGCGGGTCCGCGCCACGACGTCGTCGGGCAGGTCGGGCCCGGGTGGCGACTTGTCCCAGTCGAGGGTCTCCAGCCAGTCGCGCACGTACTGCTTGTCGACGGATCGCTGCGGACGACCGGGTTCGTAGTCCTCGGCCGGCCAGAAGCGCGAGGAGTCGGGCGTCAGCACCTCGTCGATCAGGATCAGCTCGCGCTCGCCGTCGGCGCCGGGCAGCAGCCCGAACTCGAACTTCGTGTCGGCCAGGATGATCCCGCGGCTCGCGGCGTGGTCGGCGGCGCGCCGGTACAGCTCGATGGTCAGCTCGCGCACCCTCGCCGCCAGGTCGGTGCCGATCAGGTCGGCGGCCCGCTCGAGGCTGATGTTCTCGTCGTGGTCGCCGCGCTCGGCCTTGGTCGCCGGGGTGAACAGCACCTCACCGAGCCGCTCGGACTCGACCAGCCCGTCAGGCAGGGCGATGCCGCAGACGGTCCCCCGCTCGCGGTACTCCTTCCACCCCGAGCCGGCCAGGTAGCCCCGGGCGACGCACTCGATCGGCAGGGGCTCGGCCCGGCGGCACAGCATGGCGCGGCCGCGGAGGAGGTCGGCGTGGGCCGCGAGCCCGTGGCCGAACCGGTCGGGGTCGGTGGTGACCATGTGGTTGCCGACCACGTCGGTGAGGCGGGTCAGCCAGAACGCGGTCATGCCGGTCAGGACCTTCCCCTTGTCGGGGATCGGCGTCGGCATCACCACGTCGAAGGCGCTGATCCGGTCGGTGGCCACCAGCAGCAGGTGGTCGTCACCGACGGCGAACAGCTCGCGCACCTTCCCCGACCCGACGCGGGTGACCCCGTCGAGTGCGGTGAGGCGGTCCAGTTCCTCCATCGCCGCGGAAGGCTACCCGCGCCCACCCGGTGGACGTGTGGGGCATAGGATCCGCGCCGATGGCCGTCACGCTGTCCAGCCCGGACAAGGTCCTGTGGCCCGAGGTGGGCCTGACGAAGCGGGACCTGTTCGACTACGTCCGCGAGGCGTCGGACCGGCTCCTCCCGCAGGTGGCCGACCGGCCGCTGTCGTTCAAGCGCTTCCCCCGCGGCGTGGACGCGAAGGGGTTCTTCCAGAAGGACCTGCCCGACCACGCGCCCGAGGCGATCGGCCGGTGGCGCCAGTGGGCGGAGTCCGCAGACCGCGAGGTCGCCTACGCGCTGGTGGACGACGTCGAGGGGCTCGAGTGGCTCGCCCAGCAGAACGTCGTCGAGCTGCACCCCGCCCTCTTCCGGGTTGACCGCCCGGACCGGGGTGACCAGCTGGTCTTCGACGTCGACCCGGGCCCGGACCCGATCCCCCCGGCGAGGGTGGCCCGGTGGATCCGCGAGGTGCTGGTGGAGCTGGGCCTCGACCCCGTGGCGAAGACCAGCGGCGGGAGGGGACTGCACGTCATCGTCCCGATCGAGCGCCGGTACGGCCAGGACCTGCTGCGGCCCCTGACCCTCGCGATCGCCCGGATGGTCGTCGACCGCCACCCCGACGTGCTGACCGTCGAGATGCGCAAGGACGAGCGGCACGGCCGCACGCTGGTCGACTGGTCGCGCAGCGGGGCGTCGACGCTGATCGCCGCGTGGAGCCCGCGGGCGCACCCGCAGGCGACGGTGGCCACCCCGCTCGACTGGGACGAGGTGACCGACGAGCTGGACCCGACGGCCTTCACGTTGCGGACCGTCCTCGACCGGCCCGACCCGTGGGAGGGGGCATGGCAGGTCCAGCGGCTGGAGCGGGCCGCCACCGCGGTCGTCGACGCTGGGTTCGACCTATTGGACGCCAGCCCGCGGGGCCGGACGGGGAGCTACCTGGGCGGGACGGCGCGCTGACCCGCGAGGGTGATGCGGGGGATGGGGCGCCCCGTCTGCACGTCGTCCTGTGATCGTGGGGGCCGTCTGCACGTCGTCCTGTGACCGTGATGGCCCGTCTGCCCGTCGTCCCGGAGGGTCCCGGAGAACGTGCGGATGGCCCGGGCCGGCGGCCGGAGAACGTGCGGATGGCCCGGGCCGGCGGCCGGAGAACGTGCGGATGGCCCGGGCCGGC